>JACQIJ010000070.1 GCA_016198545.1 Pseudomonadota bacterium | reverse complement strand
TTCAAGATTTTCTAAAATTATCCCTATGAAAGGACGGTGAAGGCGCTCATGCAGGGCGTCGAAAATATCCATCTTGTTTTCAAAGTGCCAATATACCGCCCCACGCGTGACGCCGACTTTTGACGCTATTTCATCAAGAGTCGTCGTCTGTATGCCTCTTTCAGAAAAAAGGCATACGGCTGCATCCAGAATATCCTCCCGGGTTTGTTCGGCGTCTTTTTTTGTACGGCGCATAATTTTCCTCTAGGGCCTGTTGACAATATACATTCACGACTGTATGTTTATTTGGTATCACTGATATTTTGTTTTGTCTAGTTTTATGCGGATGCATAAAAATCTGCGGAATGCCTGGAGGCTGCGATAATGAAAAAAACGTTTCTTCTGATTACTTTGGCTGCACTTGCGATTGGCGCAGGATATTTCTGGTGGCAGGGGCGTAATACAGAGGGCCGGACCGGGCAAACGCCAATGAATATGCCTGCGCTTGAAGTCGCGGCGCTGAAGCTCGAGCCGCGCTCCATCTCGTTAAAACGGCAACTTCCGGGGCGCATTTCAGCCTATCGCTTGTCACAGGTCCGCCCGCAGGTTGATGGCATTATTACTGAACGCTTGTTTGAAGAAGGCGGTGATATCGAAAAAGGTCAGCAATTATACCAGATTGATGATGCCCGTTATAAGGCCGCGCTGAATAGCGCCAAGGCTGATCTGTCCAGCGCCAGAGCCAGCGTAAAATCCGTAAAGGCAAAAACAGCACGTTATGCAGACTTGGTGAAAATCGATGCTGTCAGCAGACAGGAGTATGATGATGTGCGCGCGCAGCTCGATCAGGCCAATGCGGCCATTGCGGTGGCGGCAGCGGCGGTCGATGTCGCAACTGTCAATCTTGATTACACAAAAGTCTATGCTCCTATCTCCGGACGCATAAGCCGTTCCTTTGTCACTGAAGGCGCGCTGGTAACGGCCAATCAGTCGCAGAATCTGGCAACGATTACTCAGCTCAACCCCGTTTATGTCGATATGCAGCAGTCCGGTGAAGAGGCTTTACAGCTTCGCTCCCTGATGGCGGATAAGGAAACTGTGCCGGTCAGTATTCATTTGGAGGAGGACGGAGAAAAAGGCCTTTCCTATCACGGACAGTTGAAATTCTCCGAAGTCACAATTGATGAGACGACGGGATCAATTACTTTAAGGGCATTGGTGGACAATCCGGACGGTATTTTGTTGCCCGGTCTTTTTGCGCGTGCCGAGCTTGATCTGGGCCAGGTTGACGTCCTGTTGGTACCGCAGCGCGCGGCGACCCGCACCGCTGAAGGCGGTCTGGATGTCTGGGTTGTAAATAGCGATAACAAGGCGCAAAAGCGCTCCATTGTTGCCCGGCAAGCCTATCAGGATGGCTGGGTGGTTGACAGCGGTCTGAAAGCCGGAGATCTCGTCATTGTCGAAGGGTATCAAAAACTGTCCCCCGATATGCAGGTTAATCCAGTTGCATGGAACAAAGGCGGTCTTGCGCCGATGCCGTCTGAAAACAATAAAAATCCTCTAACAAACAATACTCAGGGCGCAAAGGAATAGAGCATGGCCAGTTTTTTCATCGATCGTCCCATTTTTGCATGGGTGATTGCCATTATCATCATGCTGGCAGGAATTTTATCGATCAAAGCTCTGCCGGTTGAACAATACCCGAAAGTCGCGCCGCCTTCTGTTTCCGTTTCAGCCAGCTATCCGGGGGCTTCCGCGGAAACGGTTGAAAACGCGGTAACGCAGGTTATCGAGCAGCGTTTGACGGGTATTGATAATTTGCGCTATTTTACATCGAACAGTTCGGACGGGTCGATGAATATTACCCTGACCTTCGAGCCGGAAACCGATCCCGACATCGCGCAGGTTCAAACACAGAACAAAGTGCAGGGCGCAATCTCGCGGCTTCCGCAGGAAGTCCAGCAGCAAGGCGTCACCGTCACGAAATCAAACGATACGTTTTTACTGGTTGTCGGCTTTTATTCCAAAGGTGGCGTGACGCCGGACTCAAAAATCAGCGATTTACTGGTTTCCAATTTTCAGGATCCGCTTTCGCGGATTAACGGCGTTGGAAATGTGCGCGTTTTTGGCGGACAACACGCCATGCGGATATGGCTCGATCCCGCCAAGCTCTACAGCTACAATATGACGCCGCTGGATGTGCAGGCCGCCGTACAGGTGCAAAATACCGATATTTCCGCCGGACAGCTTGGCGCCTTGCCGGCCATTGAAGACCAGCAGGTCAATGCCACGGTAAAAGCGCAGTCGCGCCTTGAGGCGGTCGAGGATTTCCAGCGTATTGTCTTGCGCGTCAATACCGATGGCTCCCAGGTGCGTTTGAGCGATGTGGCTACGGTCGAGCTCGGCTCCGAAGACTATGGGCGGATTGCCCGGTATAAACGCCAACCCGCTGCCGGTCTGGCGATTTCGCTCTCTACGGGGGCGAATGCGCTGGAAACTGCGGAGCATGTAAAGGAGCGCGTTGCCGATCTGGCCGAGTATCTCCCCGAAGACATCGAGTTGATTTATCCATTCGATACCACGCCCTTTATCGAGCTTTCGATTGAATCGGTCGTCCATACCTTGATTGAGGCGGTGGCGCTTGTATTTATTGTCATGCTTTTGTTTTTGCAAAACCTGCGCGCGACCCTTATTCCTACGATTGCCGTTCCCGTTGTCTTGCTTGGAACGTTTGCGGTTTTGCTCGCCTTTGGCTTTACCATCAATGTTCTGACTATGTTTGCCATGGTTCTGGCGATCGGCTTGCTGGTAGATGATGCGATCGTAGTCGTGGAGAATGTCGAACGGATTATGAGCGAGGAAGGGCTCTCTCCGAAAGAGGCTACCAAAAAATCCATGAAGCAGATCACGGGCGCGCTTGTCGGCATTGCCGTTGTGCTTTCTACCGTGTTTATCCCAATGGCCTTTTTCGGCGGATCCGCCGGAGCGATTTACCGTCAGTTTTCGATCACGATTGTATCGGCAATGGCCTTGTCTGTTATTGTCGCAATTGTGCTGTCTCCCTCATTGTGCGCGACATTGCTGAAACACCAGGAAGATGGCAAGCGCCGGTCCGACGCCGGATTCTTTGGCCTGTTTAACAAATATTTTAACAAAGGCCGTGACGGCTATCAAAAGACGGCCAGCTATATGGCTGCGCGCGGGAAACGATTCTTTGTTGTCTATGTTTTGCTTGTGGGCGGTCTTGTTCTTATATTCTCACAGCTTCCCGGATCTTTCCTTCCTGATGAGGATCAGGGAAATATGTATTTGATGGTACAGACGCCGCCGGGCGCAACCGCCGGACGGACATTGGAATCCGTGAAACAGGTCGAGGATTATTTTCTTGATCAGCAGGGAGAAAATATCGAACACCTCTTTACCGTTGTCGGTTTCAGCTTTGCGGGCTCGGCGCAGAACGCGGCCTTCGGGTTTGTGGGCCTAAAAGACTGGAGCGAACGCAAACGCCCGGATCAAAGCGTCTTTGCCATTGCCGGCGCGGCGGCGCCTGTGCTGGGACAAATCAAGGATGCTATGGCCTTTGCCTTTTTCCCGCCGCCCATCCGCGAGCTCGGGAATGCGTCCGGTTTCGATTTCCAGCTTGTAGATCGCAGCGGCCACGGTCATGAATCCTTGATGAATGCGCGTAATCAGCTCTTGGGCATGGCTGCGCAAAACCCGAAATTACAAGGAGTGCGTCCCAACGGTCTCAGCGATGTTCCGCAGTTTAAAATCGATATTGATAGCGAGAAAGCTTCTGCGCTTGGCCTGTCGCTCAGCGATATTAACAGAACGTTGCAAATTGCCTGGGGGTCCAGCTATGTGAATGACTTTCTGGACGCAGGCCGGATTAAACGCGTTTATCTGCAAAGCAATGCGCTTTACCGGATGATGCCTGAGGATTTGAAATACTGGTATGTCCGCAATAGTGAGGGACAAATGGTTCCTTTTGATGCGTTTGCTTCAACCAAGTGGATTTATGGATCGCCCAAGCTGGAGCGCTTTAACGGGAGAGCCTCGGTTAACATTCAGGGCGGCGTCGCGCAGGGAATCAGCACGGGCGAGGGGATGACGGAAATAGAAAATCTTGTTTCTCACCTTCCCGATGGCTTCGGGGTGGAGTGGTACGGTATTTCCTATGAGGAGCGCGCTGCCGGATCGCAAGCGCCCATGTTATATGGTTTGTCTCTCCTGATCGTATTCTTGTGTCTGGCCGCATTATATGAAAGCTGGGCTGTGCCGCTGGCCGTGATGCTGGTTGTCCCTTTGGGAGTTTTCGGCGCGGCGCTTGCGGCTTATATTTTCAATCTGCCAAATGACGTCTATCTGCAGGTGGCGCTTTTGACCACGGTCGGCCTTGCGTCGAAAAACGCGATTTTGATTGTGGAATTCGCCAAGGAACTGAAGGAAGACGGGCAGAGCCTGATGGAAGCGGTTGCGGTTGCGGCGCGTCAGCGTTTTCGTCCTATCATCATGACGTCTATGGCCTTTATGCTGGGCGTAACGCCTCTCGCCATATCCAGCGGCGCGGGCGCAGCCAGCCAGAACGCAATCGGCATTACCGTTATGGGCGGTATGGCCGCTGCAACATTTCTGGCTATTTTCTTCGTTCCTATGTTTTATGTGGCCGTTGAAAAAACATTCCATCGTAAAACCATGAACGCGCCGGAGCACAAAAAACATCAAGAGAAAGACCATAAAGATGAATTTTAAATCTTTTTCAGCCCTGCTGATGGCCTCCATGCTTGCCGGGTGCGCAATGATCCCTGATTACGTGCGTCCTGATTTTTCCGCTGCGGAAAACTGGAATAACGTTGCAGGATATGAACAGCCCGCTGGCGAAGGATTTGCCACACAAATTTATTGGAAGAATTTCTACAACGCGCCCGGACTTCATACGGTTGTCGGAACGGCTCTGGCGCATAACAAAGACCTGAAAACGGCGGCATTGAATATCGCCGAAGCGCGCGCGCTCTACAGAATTGATCGCGCCGATCTGATGCCAAATGTAAATGCCAATGGCGATGGGGCAATTTCTCAAAACTCGGATGAAAGCAGCGCAACAGGCCGCGCCCGCAAAACCGAGCTTTATGAAGCCAATGTGGGCATTGCCGCTTACGAGCTGGACTTATTCGGAAAAATCCGCAGCAATAACGAATCTGCGCTCAATGACTATCTGGCCACGCAGGAAGCGCACGCCGTCATCCGCAATTCCCTGATCGCGGAAACGGCGAATGCATATTTGCAACTACTGGCCGACCAAAAACTTCTGGATTTGACGCGCAAGACCCTTGATGCGCAGGTAAATACCTACGATCTTCTTTCCCAAAGCCTTGAGAGGGGGGTTGCTACGCAGCAGGACGTGGCGCGCGCAGCCACGTCTGTCGAGACAGCACAGGTGAATATGCACCAATATACCCGCAATGTGGCGCAGGATAAAAATGCGTTGTTTTTGCTGATGGGCGTTGCGCACGAGGATAGTCTGCTACCGGCTGCAACGCTTGATGATATTGTTTTGCGCGCCGATCTTGAAGGCGGACTGCCATCGGAAGTTTTGTTGATGCGCCCTGACGTCAAGCGGGCGGAGTTTGAATTATTGGCCCGTAATGCCGATATCGGCGCAGCCCGGGCGGCATTCTTCCCGAGTATCAGCCTGACTGGAGCGTATGGTTTTGCCAGTCAAAGCCTGGGCGATTTATTCGTAAGCGGCGCGAGCGGGGCCTGGGCTTTTCTGCCGCAAATAACCTTGCCTATCTTTCAGGGCGGGCGCAATAAGGCCAATCTTGATCTTGCTGAAATCCGCAAAGATAAAGCGATTGTAAATTATGAGCAGGCCATTCAGATTGCCTTCCGCGAAGTCTCCGATGAGCTGGCGGCGCGCCAAACGCTGAATCAGCAATTGCAGGCGCAGCGCCGCCGCGTCGAAGCGGCGCAAACGGTTTATGATATTTCACAGGCGCGCTATAAATCCGGTATCGATAGCTTTTTGAACGTTCTGGATTCCCAGCGCGAGCTTTATGCCTTTCAGCAGGAAGAGATACAGATCGAGCGCCAGCGCCTTTCCAACATCGTCAATCTTTACAAATCTCTGGGCGGCGGAACATTAGAGGAAACTGAACCTCTACCATCCCCCGGACGGTAGGTTTGATCTGTGAAGGACAGCACGAGATTATTATCAATCAGGCATACGGGATCAGGTTCAGAAAAGCCGGCTGATAATATAACCGGCGAGAAATTTCCTGGCGGTGCATAGCGTCGAAATAAAAACTTTTTCTCTGCCATGAGGTATGGCTCGTAGATATGTTGACTGTGATTACCAGAACTTAAGTTTCTGCAAAAATCCTTCAGGTTTGCGGGAGGATGTTGATACTGACGCAGTATCGTTGGGCCATCCTTCTTCCATTGCTTCAAAAAGTCGATCTATATTGGAATCAATCTGCTCATTATAGCGTTTTAGCGCTATAGCAATGCGTTCATCAGTTTTTGCAATTTCTTGCACTTTGTCCCAATCCGGTCCCAGCCCAATACTATATTGCCGCCACGTTTTACCGCCTGTTGCTATTTTTTGATCCCAAGTGTGCCATGAGTGTGCCACGGAGAAAAATATGGGAAGAATTTTCGAGGACATTTTCTGGCGGATGGGGGGGGATTCGAACCCCCGATAGCCTTGCGACTATTCCAGTTTTCGAGACTGGCGCGTTCAACCACTCCGCCACCCATCCATCTAAAAATTCACGCCGTATACCGGTTTTCAAGACTGGCGCCTTCAAGCATTCCGCCAGATTTTTAAATGGCTTTTTAGGCGCGGCGGGGCATTTATAGCGCAAACGGGAGCCAAAAAAAACAATAAACTGGGGTGCCGGCGTCCCCTGGGGTGGGGCTTGCCGCTGGCTGAAAAATCAGGGATTATGAACCGTAT
Source organism: Pseudomonadota bacterium (assembly GCA_016198545.1). Classification (GTDB taxonomy): domain Bacteria; phylum Pseudomonadota; class Alphaproteobacteria; order Micavibrionales; family Micavibrionaceae; genus JACQIJ01. The sequence continues at coordinate 5,486 of JACQIJ010000070.1, read as the reverse complement.
GTTCAAGGGACCCCGCATTTTTAAGCCCCGCCAGTTCAGGGATCCAAAGGCTGCCTATGATGCGGTCAGGGAGATTTATGAATCCCACGTCGAATATCTGCGGGGGCACTTCCGTAATTTTCCGGAAAGCGAGGCCGATGGCCGCCGTTTTACCGCACGTTACCCTTACGTAAAAATAAAGGTAAACGAGGCGCGCCGGGTCGATACGCGGCTTTCTTACGGCTTTGTTTACCGGGCGGGCACATATATGACGACGTTGAGCCGGCCCGATATTTTCGATCACTATCTGCAGGAACAATTTCGCCTTTTGCTTCTTAATCACGAAGAACCGTTAGAAATAGGGGTCAGCAATACGCCCATTCCGATCCATTTTGCGCTGGGTGACGACACGCATATCGAGCATGATCTGAGCGAACACCATATTCGCATGTTGCCGCGCATGTTTGATATGCCGGATCTGTCGCATATGGATGATGAAATCGCAAACAACACCTACGTCCCTGCGGCCGGGCAGCCGGAGCCGCTCAGCCTGTTCAGCGCCCCCCGCACGGATCTTAGCCTTATGCGCTTGCGCCACTATTGCGGTACATCGGCTGTTCACTTCCAGAATTACATTATCTTTACGAATTACCAGTTCTATATCGATGAATTCGTCCGCATCTGCCACGATATAATGTCGCCTGCCGGTGACAGTAACCTGAAGAAGGAGCGCGCCGAATACTGCGCCTTTGTGGAACCGGGAAACGTCATAACGGTTAACCGCAATCTTCCGGGGCTTCCGGAAAAAGATCATCCCGGCGTAAAATTGGCACGTATGCCGCAGATGCCGGCCTATCACCTGAAACGTAAGGACGGCAACGGCATCACGATGATCAATATAGGCGTGGGGCCGTCCAATGCGAAAACGATTACCGATCACGCCGCCGTCTTGCGTCCGCATGCATGGCTGATGCTGGGTCATTGCGCAGGTCTGCGGAATTCGCAGAAGCTGGGCGATTACGTTCTTGCGCACGGCTATCTGCGCAACGACCATGTTCTTGATCAGGATTTACCCCTCGAAGTGCCTATCCCGGCCCTGTCCGAGATTCAATTGGCGTTGGAGGATGCCGTTGCGAATGTTACGGGCCTTAATGGGTATGACCTGAAAAAAGTTATGCGCACAGGCACTGTTGCCACGGTTGATGACAGGAACTGGGAACTGCGTCCTGTTATCAAAAACAATGTGCGCTTAAGCCAGAGCCGTGCCATTGCCCTCGATATGGAATCAGCAACGATTGCCGCGAACGGGTACAGGTTTCGCGTTCCCTACGGGACTCTGCTGTGCGTCTCTGACAAGCCGCTGCACGGGCAGCCGAAGCTGCCGGGCATGGCGGATGCCTTCTATCGCGAACGAGTGAACCAGCACCTGCAGATAGGGCTGCTGACGATGACGCTTTTGCGCGGGTTCGGGCATGACCGGCTCCACAGCCGCAAACTGCGTTCTTTCAACGAAGTGGCGTTTCAGTGACTATCTGTTACCGTACGTACAGGTGAACTTCGTTTGTTGCCGCATCCTTGCTGGGCGTATAGGAGAGGTTGACGCGGTCGAGCGAGAGCCCCATCTGCGTCAGGCTGCGCAGGACCTTCTCCGCGTTCCGGCGCGCGCGCGTACTTTCAATAGCCGTTTCAGCGGCATTGCCGTTGCTGGGGTGAACCGCAACCAGATCGAACTTTGCATTCGGATAACGGTTAAGGGCTTCATTGACGGCGATATAGACGGGCTGCTCGTACGCTACATCGGCATGGTCGAAGCGGATTTTTACGAGGGGCCGCGGGCCCCCCTCAGGGTTTGCTGAAAGCGGAGGAGGCATCTGTCCGCCGCCAGGCATGTCCAGCATCGGCCCGGAAGCCAGGGGCGATGGCGGCGTTGTCATCGCGCTGGGGGTGAAGTTGGCCAGTTTCGCGCTGGAGAAGGGGCGGTTTGACAGGCTTTTGCCGATCAGGTCGCCGGACGTAATAGCCAGAGCCAGCGTTCGCAGGTTTTCGCGCTCGGATCCCATATAGGCGACTGTGCGGGTGATATCGTCATTGACGTTGTTGAGCAGGCGGTCGACAATGACGGCCGTATTGTTGATACCGTCCTCAAGCTGGGCCAGGCGGACGTGATCTTCCTCGATTGCGCCGGAAAGGCTGTAGGTTGCGCGCGCGGATTCCATCAGGAATGCCGACAGGGATGCCGAAGCCGAGATATCCATTGCAAGCTGGTTTAGGCTGACAATGTTCGCGGACAGTCTTTCAAGGTTGTCGCGCGCAATGTTCAATTTTTCCACCAGGCGCGGATTGCCGGGCGTCGTTCCCGCCTGCAACTGCGTACTGATGGTGGCGATGCTTGCGTAGTATTCGGCGGCCTGCATCTGGCCCGTGTTTTCAAGCATGGCCAGTTGTTCCGATTGACGCGCTACATTGCCTTGCAGGGAAAACAGCTCGGACCGGAGTTCTTCGACCTTACGGCCTGCGACTGTGTCCGATGCGGGCGGAGCAAAATACCCGGGTCCGGAAATCTGGTCGGCTGTGATATCGCGCATGCGTGCGGGTTTGCTGTAGATTTTTTGTTTAAGGCCCGCGGGCAGAGGCTCGTTCGTAACGATGAGCGCCGGCGTTTTTTCAGGTGATTTTGCGCCTGCCGTGCCTGTTCCTGCAGCCGTGGCGAGCAAAAGCGCCGAGACGCCTATCGCGATAGCAAATGTCTTGCGCGCAGTTTCGTGTTTCAAATTCTTGTTCGTCATGGACAAAATTCCCCATACCTGAAGACCAGCCCCGCCCCAATCAGACGGAACTATCATGAAAAAATCCAAGAGAGTCAAGGACTCACTCTTGTTAACAATCGCCGTTGCCGCGGGGGGAGTCAAGTCATAAGAGTCGGCAAATATTGAAAAAACGGGAAGTATAGATAAATCCTTGCAAAGGCCGAGAAGTTTGCGTAAACATATGCTCTTTCCGGGCGCCCGTAGCTCAACGGATAGAGCATCTGACTACGGATCAGAAGGTTAGGAGTTCGAATCTCTTCGGGCGCGCCATTAAATGCTTTTCAGCGGCATTTTCCTCAAAAAGCCTGTATACAAGGGCCTTTTCCGGGTTTCGAAATTTTCCCGCTTCTTGCTCGTAAATTAGCGGTTTTGGGAAGACAAGGCGCTGAATGATCTGTTTCATGGGCAGATCAGCATTTTCCCAGACTATATCGGGCTGATAGACGATACCCATGACCTTGCTCAGAACGGCTCCAAAATCGTCCTTGGCATCTCTAGCCTCAGAAATCCTCTTTTCCAGAATTTCTCTGCGTCGGCTATGTTCGGCAATTTGTTTATTAATGGCTGATTTTACAACAGCTTCCTTGGTCGCTACCAGCTCAGTAACACAGGCATCGATTTTTGCATCAAGTGCGTGGATCTCCATGCGATTGATCGTGCGGTGAGCATTATGGATGCGTTCATAGGCGCCCACCTGAACAATGATACTCTCAATGAAAGCGCCTTCGGCGGAATCGTCGAACTTCTGCGAGACGTATTCAATCTTCCCACCGGCTGCTTCAATTGCTTGCTTCAAGAGATAGTAAGCTATGTTTTCTCGCGCCATCCGATTGACTTCATCCATGATGACTACGACTTCATTCGGATGATTTTGGATAAAGTCGATCATAGCCTTGACCTGCGGCCTGTCTGAATCTTTACCGCTTATGCCTTCATCTTTAAATTCTGCCACAATGCGGATTCCATTTTGATCTGCATATTGGCGGCCACGGCGTAACTGGCTGTCGATTCCATGTCCGTCCGTTACCTGCTTCTTAGATGAGACGCGCGCATAAAGGACGCCATCTCTTGTATTTGCACTGGGTGGACTGCTTTTATAGATTTGTTGATTTCTGCTCATTGTATTCCCTCTTTCACTTCCTTGGTGTTTCCATCATCCGCAACAGTGAAACATTCGTTGTCATTCTGTGGGTTGCCTGTTGCGTTTGATGCTTCTGTTGCGCAACATGGCAAATCGTCGATGCCGTCGGAAAAGCCTGTATATAAAGGGTTCTCCGATGTCTGTTGCGCTGTTGCGGATTTTTCCGGGGGCGGCGGCGCGGAAGGCAGATAGCGCATAAAGGCATCCTCGAACGATGTCCTGTAAAAACCTCTTGGGGTAGAATTGCCTATGCGAATGACCGTAGGTTTTATGCCGTACTCAGCTAGCCTCTTTGCCAGTTGTCTTGGTCTCATAGGCTTGCCACGGTCGTATGTTTGCCACGGCTTGAGATCGTCACCGTTCAATTCATTCAAAAGATCGGCGGTGGATATGCGGTCAGCCATAATCCGCTTCCCGGCAAATATCTCCTGAATGTCTGCCAACAATTCCGCGGAAAGGGATAAGGAATCCTGATTTGCCTCGGATAATGTTAATGCTGTCTTTCGAGCCATTTCCGGCCATTCTCCGCCAGCATAATCAGCAATCGCCAATAAGGGTTCCCAATTATCCTGGGCGCGGTCATTCAATGAATCCGGCAAGGACGGCCGAGCGGCTTCAATCGCAGCGCCGGCATCTAATGCAAAACGAGAAAGTTTCCTTTGCAGGTTTCTAAAATGCTCGGGATCAGCATGACGCAGACGCTCAATTTTTTCGTGAGAGAGTTTGCGCCTTAATTCCAAGATTATGGCCCGGTCTATAAGTGTTTCCGGCATTGATCCTATGCCGCAAATAACCTTTGCGCTCCACGTGCTGAATTGCTTCGTCTTCAGATCGTCACCGTCAACGCGGACGACATAGGCGTTTTTTCGTGTATGGCCGGAGTTGATGATTCCGCGCATGGATTCAGTATCACGCAGGAAGGTATCGGCTTCATCAATCAGCAGTGTAGGGTAGTGTTCTTCGATAACCCTGTATATCGCTGATGCCGAAATGTTAGATGCAATCAGCGCGTTTCGTGACATCTCTCCCATAAGAGTCAGAAGCTGCGATTTTCCACATCTCTTTTCCGGTGCGGTAATGATCGCTAGCGGCGCGACCTGCACATGATCGATTAACCACGTAAACGCTGTCCAAAGAGTGGCAGCCACCACGGTTTCATCATTGCAGACGATAAATTTTCTTATCGTTTCAGAGATTTCATTCAATAGATCCTTGGCGTCGACGGTTTCATCCCATGACTCAATAACGACTGAGCCAGGAATCGTATTCTGATTTTCGGCTTTGGATCGTCTTATTCTCTTCACCTCGTCATCAAGAGTTGATAAGCGTATCTTTAGCCGTTCTGATGCTTCTTTTCGTACTTGCTCGTATTCGATTAGGGGTAAGGAGGCTACCTAAAGGAAAGAAGAAATCCGAAAGACATCACTGGTGGCCGGAATGTGTTTCGCAGCACTGGAAAGACGATGCAGGTTTCGTCAATTGGCTATTGCCCAATGGTGAGGTAAAGCGCATACCGCCAAAGCAGCTTGGGGTTATCGGGAATGGCCATTACATTAAAC
>JACQIJ010000069.1 GCA_016198545.1 Pseudomonadota bacterium | reverse complement strand
ATAGAATAGAATAGAATAGTAGAATAGAGGAGTAAGCGCATATGAGTGACCATCACGACGATCACAAGCCGGGCTTTTTCACCCGCTGGTTCTGTTCCACCAACCACAAGGATATCGGTACGCTGTACCTGCTGTTCGCCGTCATTGCGGCCCTGGTCGGCGGGGGATTTTCCATGGCGATGCGCTATGAGTTGATGGAGCCGGGGCTGCAGCTGGTCAAGGACGGACATGCATGGAACGTGTGGATTACCGCGCACGGTCTGATCATGGTGTTCTTCGTCGTCATGCCTGCGCTGATTGGCGGGTTTGGAAACTGGTTTGTCCCTATCATGATAGGCGCGCCCGACATGGCGTTTCCGCGCATGAACAATATTTCGTTCTGGCTGCTGGTCCCGTCTCTGTTGCTGCTTGCGGGTTCTGCGCTGGTTGATGGCGGACCGGGTACGGGCGCGGGTGTTGGCTGGACGGCCTATCCGCCCTTGTCGTCAAAGGCGGGCGGGCATACGGGGCTTTCGGTGGATATGGCGATTTTTTCACTGCACCTTGCGGGCGCGAGTTCCATTCTGGGCGCGGCGAACTTCATCACCACTATCTTCAATATGCGTGCGCCGGGCATGACGCTGCACAAGATGCCGCTTTATGTCTGGTCGGTTCTCGTCACGGCGTTTCTGTTGGTACTTTCGCTTCCCGTTCTGGGCGGCGCAATCACGATGTTGCTGACAGACCGGAATTTCGGAACGTCGTTCTTTAATCCCGAAGGCGGCGGCGATCCGCTTTTGTTCCAGCATCTGTTCTGGTTCTTCGGCCATCCGGAAGTTTATATCATCATCCTTCCTGCTTTCGGCATCATAAGTCAGGTCGTCTCCACTTTCTCCAAAAAACCGATTTTTGGCTATCTGGGGATGGCGTACGCAATGATTGCGATTGGCTTCGTCGGCTTCATCGTGTGGGCGCACCACATGTATACGGTCGGCATGCCGGTCAATGCGCGCGCCTACTTTACGGCGGCGACGATGATTATCGCGGTGCCCACGGGCATCAAGATCTTCTCGTGGATTGCCACGATGTGGGGCGGTTCCATCGAGTTTAAGACGCCGATGCTGTTTGTGTTCGGGTTCATTTTCCTGTTTACCTGCGGCGGCGTGACTGGCGTCGTGCTGGCGAACGCGGGCATGGATGTCGCAATGCACGATACCTATTACGTCGTAGCGCACTTTCACTACACGTTATCGATCGGCGCCGTGTTCGGCATTTATGCCGGCTGGTATTACTGGATCGGCAAGATGTCCGGACGGCAATATCCTGAATGGGCCGGACAAATCCATTTCTGGCTGTCGTTCATCGGCATCAACCTGATCTTCTTCCCGCAGCATTTCCTGGGCATGGCCGGTATGCCGCGCCGCTATCCGGATTATCCGGATGCCTATGCGGGATGGAACGAGATTTCCTCCTACGGCGCATACCTGACCGGGTTCGCGACTTTATGGTTCCTGTTCTTCGCCGTGTGGACGTTGAAAAAGGGCAGGAAAGTCGACGGCAACTACTGGAACGTCCAGCCGCAATGCATGACGCTGGAATGGACGCTGCCCTCGCCGCCGCCGTTCCACCAGTTCGAAATCCAGCCGAAGGTGAAATAAGGCTTGAGGCGGCGCATATAAAAAAACCGGGCCTTGCGCCCGGTTTTTGCTTTTATGAAGCTGGCCATGCTAGGATTATCCCATGTTCAAATTGCAGCCTGTATTTCTGCCCTGCGCAGATCCGCTATTCTGTTCCGGCGAACAGAGTGCGGCAACAGGCGTTATGGTCTCATCCGAAACGGGCGGGATCGACAGCCTGACGCTTGAATTTCGCGACAGCCCCGTCAAAGCGATGATGCGCATGATTGCGCGCCTTGCTGATCGTGACCCGAAAGAGGCTCTGAGGTTGGCGGAGAATGCACTGGACAGTCGGCTGGCTGAAGGGATGGCGTTGGAAATGCGCTTGCGCGCGCAGGCGGATGAGCTGAGGGACCGTTTGCGGGAAGCCCCCCTTTCGCAACAGCATGCCGCTGGCCCCGTATGGGGCGTGGTGGCGACGGGCTTGAATCGGTGCTGAGAGTATCCCGAATTAACTCTGACATAAAGAAACACTCATGCTATTCCCCCGCCATTGGCTTTTAAACAGCGCTGGAGGGAAAAAGCCGCCATGACCGACCAGCATCAGGATATTCGCAATAAAATGGGGAGTGTCAGTCATAATATACACAATATACCTATGTTTTTTATAGAAAATATGCCTAGCGCATTCGCTATGTCAGTCCAGATTTTTTTGCGTCTGTTTTCGACGGGAAGGCGGTAGCGAATAGAAGAGGTTTTCCCGTACACTGGCCGTTGGTGGAGGCATAGGTTGCTGGATCGCATCAATAATATTATGAAAAAAATAAATCCGGCGCAGCTGGTTCTTTTATGCGCGACCGGTATCTGTATTGTCGGCTTTCTCGATTATATCACCGGCTATGAAATCAGCTTCTTTGCCTTTTATGCGCTGCCCATCGGGTGCGCTTCATGGTACGGCGGGCAGAAGCAGGGAAGAATCTGCGCCCTTTTTTCCATCGTTATCTGGTTTATTGCCGACAATATGACGGGGCATGTCTATTCGCATCATTTGATACCTTTCTGGAACGGCCTGATCCGGCTGATTTTCTTCGTTTTTACCGCTTATTCGGTGGCGGCCATAAAGGAAAAAATAGAACTGGAGGAGAATAGCGCGGACTTTGATGCTCTGACCAGCATACTGAACGGGCGGGGATTTAGAAAAAAAGCGGAAGCAATTCTGCCCTTTCTGAAACGGGGCGGAAGCAATTCTGCCCTTTCTGAAACGGGAAGGATATGCCTATGCGCTTGCTTTTATTGATGTCGACAATTTCAAGCAGGTAAACGATACGAAAGGTCATGCGGAAGGGGATAGGATTTTAACGGAAGTCGCGCGCATCATGAAAGATTCATTGCGGGAGAGCGATATGGTTGCACGCCTTGGCGGCGATGAATTTATCATTTTTCTTCCCCGGGCTGACGCTGAAAAATCGAAATCCGTCCTGCGGGCTCTTAAGGAGAAGCTGGATTCCGTTGTCCGGGAAAACGACTGGCCGATCGGGTTCAGCATCGGAACGGGTGTTTTTGATGGGGGCTTGCCAATCGAAACGGCCATAATCAAAGCGGATACGATGATGTATCAGGCGAAAAAAAACGGCAAAAACAGCATCTTTTTTCTTGCTGAAAGCCCCGTATAGCGTTGTTTCCGCCCTAAAAGGCCTTTTCTGTCCGCTTCCGGCGTGCTAAACCAGCCTCCATGATCGAAACGACATCCTTGTCCCATGAAATGCCTGATTCCCGTATCCGGGATTTTTATGCGCTGTTAAAGCCGCGGGTGATGAGCCTTGTCGTCTTTACGGGTTTTGCGGGAATGTGGGTTGCGCCGGGGTTTCATGCGCTGCATCCGTTTCTGGCTGCCGTGGCGATGCTCTGCCTCGCTGTCGGCGCGGGGGCGGCCGGGGCCATAAACATGTGGTATGAGCGCGACATCGATGCCGTGATGAGCCGCACCCGGGGGCGGCCCCTGCCGATGGGCCGGATGGAGCCGGCGGAGGCTCTGGGTTTTGCTGTCGTCCTTTCAATCCTCGCGGTGCTGACGATGGGGCTCGCGCTGAACTGGGTTGCCGCGGGCCTTCTGGCTGCCGCCAATCTTTACTACGTGTTCGTTTATACGATATGGCTGAAACGCCGCACGCCACAGAATATCGTCATCGGCGGCGCGGCAGGCGCATTTCCGCCGATGATCGGCTGGGCCGCCGTGACAGGCGATGTCACGTGGATGCCCGTCATCCTCTTTGCCATCATATTTTTCTGGACGCCTCCGCATTTTTGGGCGTTGTCTCTGTTCGCCAATTCCGATTACAGCCGCGCCAATATTCCTATGATGACGGTTGTCGCGGGCGAAAAAAAGACGAAGGCGCAGATGCTGACCTATACGATTTTGTTGCTGCCTGTAGCCATGCTGCCTGTGTTTCTTGATTATGCGGGATGGGCGTACGGCATCGCGGCTCTCATTCTGTCCGCATTCTTCATATTCACCGCTGCGCGCGTGATGGGCGATGAAACCCACAAAAGCGCGCGCCTGATGTTCGGCTATTCGGTGTTTTATCTCTTCGCGCTGTTCCTTGCGCTGATGATCGATGCGGCCTGATTTCTACTCATCCAGTCCGCGGCCTTTTGTATTGCGCAGACCTTTTTCATCCTTGATCTGCAGCGGATCCGGCACGAAATAGCCGGCGGCTTTTTTGGCCTCCATCTCAACGGCCGCGTCGGGCGGGATCAGTTCCGGCGGGATCGGGATGCGCTCCACGATTTTTATTCCGTGCTTGGCCAGCGCATCGTGCTTCATATTGCTCATGCTGGCGAAGCGGTCGATTTTCGTTACGCCCAGCCAGTGGAAAATATCGGGCATCAGTTCCTGGAACCGCATGTCCTGCACGCCCGCGACGCATTCGGTGCGCTCGAAATATTTCGCGGCTGAATCGCCGCCTTCCTGCCGCTTACGCGCGTTATAGACCAGGAATTTCGTTACCTCTCCCAGCGCGCGGCCTTCCTTGCGGTTGTAAACGATAAGCCCGCATCCGCCTTTTTGCGCCGTCTCGATGCATATCTCTATGCCGTGGCACAGGTAGGGGCGGCAGGTGCAGATGTCCGATCCGAACACGTCCGACCCGTTGCATTCGTCGTGCACGCGGCAGGCCAGCGGCACGGATGTATCGTGAATGGTTTCGACGTCGCCCATGAAATACAGCGTATGCCCGCCGATAGGGGGCAGGAAAACTTTCAGGTCCGGCCGCGTGATCAGTTCCGGGAACATGCCGCCGGAATTTTCGAACAGGCTGCGGCGCAGATCGTTTTCATCGACTTCCAGCCGCTTCGCCAGCCCCGGCAGATACCAGACGGGGTCGATGGCGGCCTTGGTCACGCGCACGTCGCCGTTGCCTTTCAGAACCTTGCCGTCGGGCTTCAGGCGGCCCGCCGCCATCGCCGCGTGAATCTCGGGGATATTGATATGCGCCTTCGTCACCGCGATGGTCGGGCGCACGTCCAGGCCCTTTTTGCGGAATTCATCGAATGCTTCGCCGACCAGATGGCCCCAGGGATCGAGGCTGACGATTTTATCAGGGTCGAACCATTGCGGATGCGGGCCGATTTTCGCAGGCGGCGCGGTGTTGTGCAGGTCGGGCACATGCAAAGGGTCAAGCTCTCCCGTTGCCACGGCCACGGCGCGGTAGACCGAATACGCGCCCGCGTATGCGCCGATGACGTTGCTCGCCGCGCGGTCGGCCATGCTGGCGATCAGCGGCCCGCGATCTTCCAGCGTCTTCGCGCCCCATTTGATCTTCGGGACTTTCCCGTCTTTCGGCGGGTGGGATGTCAGGACGATATGGCCGGGATTATTCGTGCGGTTCTTTTTCATGGAAATAATATATGGGAAAAAGAGCCGGATGTCATCTCCGGCCTCAATGTTTCCTTATCGTATCGAAAGTTCTGTTGCGATGCGATGGTTCACATCGCGGTGTTCCATCTCATCGGCGCGAATGGCGATCACGACATCCCGCAAGGTTGCGTCTTGGGGAAGACCCCAGTATTTCTTTGCAATTTCCGGCGCATCGGGGTTGGGCATGTAACGTTCGTCAATTTCGCGCAGATAACTGGTATAGCTGTTGACGGCTTCCTCTTCGATGAACCCGACAAGGCGGTGCGCGGTTTTGCGGCTGGTGATATAGAGCGCCGAAAATGTCAGGAAAAACATGGCTTGTGCGCCGAAGATTAGCGCCTTTTCGGCCATCGACGGCTGCGTTATTTCGATAAACGTTTTCAGGTGCATTAGTTCGTTCTTGGACTCTTCATACAATGTGTCGCTGCGGCTGTGGTCATGCGGCCGGCCCGTAACGGTATCGCGGATATCGCTCAGGCGGTTGAAAGTCGATCCGACCATGCCCGGCATGGCGGCGATCGTTTCAAGCATCACCGCACGGGATCCATAGCATTTCTGGAAGAAACGATCGGCGGCAAATTTTGTGCTCTGACACACAGCCCACGCAAATCTGTCGGATAATCCCCTGCAGGGCCAGCGCCAGTTAATGTCATGATCCGTCTGCAACGGCCCGCGGGGCATGATGTCATTCTTGATCGCCATAATGGATCCCCTGTTCTTTTATCGTTTTTGTACAGGGAAATGTTACAGAATTACGGATTGATTTCAAGTCAGCGTCCCATCAACTCCGCGACTTCGTCTTCAAGCCTTTTAAAAGCGCGCCTGAAAAGGCCGCTTTTCGCGATGCGGCCTTTGCTCTCCTTGAATACCTCATACATCGCCGTATGCGGGCCGACATGGCGGATGACGAACTGGAGATACGGCTTGTAGGCGTTGGTGCGGTAGTATGTGAAGGTGCAGATGCCCTCATCGAAATCGACATCGACCCCTATATCGTAAAGGGCTTTGACCGTTGCGGCGCGGCTGAACAATCCGGCAAGCGCCTTGAATTCGGAATTTTTGAAGCCGGCATTGCGGCTGAATTTTTTGAAATCGGGGTTGTCGATGACGCGGAAAGTCATACCTATCATGATACCACAAAAAAGAAATGGCATTGCTGTGGCGCTTCTCCATGCGCCTGTTTTTACGGATTGCGCGGAAATGGATCGGGGATAGATTGTTCGGCCAGCCCCCGGCTCGCTTTTTCTATGCCGTCGCGGATGGCCCTTTCAAAAGCGGACATTATTTCATCCGAATGTTCGTGCCCCGCAAGTATGGAAGGGGCTTCCAGGTCAAGAGCTTTCAGATAGGCATTCAGCGATTCGGAATATCTTTTCGCCAGCAGGCAGGAATAGCCCAGCGCGAACCACATCGCGCGCGACTGGGAATCGGTTTTAATGCCTTCTTTCGCCAGGGCGATGGCATCTTCGTGTTTTTCTTTTCCGCATAAAAAATTGACCATGCCCAGCCGCGCATTCTCCGAACGGGGGTGGCGGCGGAAGGCTTCCTGCAGGTGCTGCCAGGCGGCGTCCCTGTTCCCCATCTCCCTGAAAGCCGTGTACAGATCCAGGCGGTATACGCAGTTTTCGGGATCGAGCGAAACGGCAAGTTTCAGGTATGTCAGGGCGTCCACGCCTTCTTCATCTTGGTTTTGCCATGATGACTTATCGACCGCCGCCGCCGTCAGCGGGTCGCCGATGAGAGCCGTTGCCTTCTGATGGCAACTCAGAGCGGCTTTCTTGTCGTTGAAATCTTCCATAAACTGCGCCTCCTTATATTGTTGCTGCGGGCATTATTTGGCGAATACGCATCCTTTCCATCCGTAATATCGTTTTCCTTGCGCTATCACGAAAGGTCGTTGGATGGAAAATTCTTTTTATATGCGGGGTCTGTCTGCGCTGCCTTCCGGACCTGCTCTTCGGTGACGATGGTCTGCAATCTTTCCATCATATACAAAAGCGTTTTTCTGTACGTGATTGCGCGGGCATCTTCGTTATCTTTTTTGTTCATCATCTCCAGGGCTTTGTTGATGTGCAGGTAGGCATGGCCGTACATCTTCATACGGTCATAGCAATATCCCAGATACGCCCTGAGAAGAAAATCATCGGGATGCATCTCCACGCCTTTGTGCGCATGTTGGAGAGCATCGTGCGTCTGGTTGAGGGCCAGCAGTTCGTCTATTATCTGTTGGCGCTCCCAGTTCAGATCCGGCTTCAGGGCCAGTGCCGCCCGGTAATACGGGACGGCTTTTGCTCTGTCGTCTGTCATCCTGTAAAGCTCCGCCAGATCGCAATACATCCGGTAATCTTCCGACCACAGCATAACGGCAATCGTCATCAATTCGATGGCTTCCTCCAGAGATTCTTCCGTCGCCCTGCCATCCCTAACGGCATAGGTCAATGCGGACGCGCGCGCATGGAGGCGCTCAGCTTCCGTCCGGTCACGGTATTTCGGTTCTTCCTGCCGCCCCTTAATATCGCTCATGCCTGTATCCGTATCTGAATGGGGCGAGTGTAGCAACGCATTTGGCTTATGTCCATTTTTTGCCGGCGTGAGGAGGGCTTTTCCCTTTAAAATCTTCATTGCCGGCTACTTCCGTCGATTGTTTTGAAAGGCAGAACATATTAGAACGGGCGTATCT
>JACQIJ010000067.1 GCA_016198545.1 Pseudomonadota bacterium | reverse complement strand
TCCGCCGATGTACTGGTCGATACGACCGATCTGTCGGTTCATGATTTGCGGCGCGTGCTGGAAGGGCATTTCGCCCTGTCGCAAAAAAGACTGTCGGTGACAATCATGTCTTTCGGCTTCCGCTTTGGCCTGCCCCGCGAAGCGGATGTCGTGATGGATGTCCGTTTTTTAAAGAATCCCCACTGGGTTGCGGATCTGAAATCCTTGAGCGGCCTCGATGCGTCCGTCGGCGATTATATCGAAGGCGATGCCGGATTTGCAGCGTTCTGCAACGATTTCAAAAAGCTGATGGAACCGCTCCTGCCCCGTTATGCCGCGGAAGGAAAAAACTATCTGACCGTTGCCATCGGATGCACGGGCGGGCGGCATCGTTCCGTTTACGCGGCGGAAAAGCTGAGGCCCTGGCTGGAAGGCCAGGATTTTGCCGTCAATATCCTGCACAGGGATGTAAGCCGCTAGATGGTCGGCGGGTTTAAAGTCCGCATTCCCGTTGCCGGCGATACCGCCCGTTCTCTGCGGCTTTCCACCGCGTCGCAAAGTTTTTTCATTATATCTCCGTTGATGCGCTCCATGAATTCTTTTCCCAGATCCCCGATGCTTGAACTTCCGTTGGCGGAAATGACAAGGCCCGGTTCGCTGAGGCCTTTGCCGTCCTCGCGGAAGCGCAGATCCAGCAGATTGCCCATATGCGTATAGAAAAACTGGTGCTTGCCGCCGCTTATTTTATGCCGCGGCGCCTGCCCGTTCAGTATGTCGCACAGATTTTCCGTCACGGCTTTCCTGTCGAGCGGAAAGCGGGAGTCGGCCGTGAACGCGAATGCCACCGGCAGGCGTTCGCCGTCGACGAGGGCTTCGATCGTCACGTCGCTGATATCAGATGGCAGGGCTGCGCTGTATTTTGTCATGATCAAATTCCCGTGTGCGTTGATAAAAACGATTTATTTTCCTTTTGCTGTACCCTATTCTTGCCATTGAAACGTAAATAAATAGTAAACATAACCACAGAGGATAGCGATGACCGTCATGCCGAAAGCCGTCAAAAACGACTATAAAGTCAAAGACATAGGCCTTGCCGACTGGGGCCGGAAGGAGATTGCCATCGCGGAAACGGAAATGCCGGGCCTGATGGCTCTGCGCGCCGAATACGGCAGGAAGCAGCCGTTGAAGGGCGCGCGCATCGTTGGCTGTCTTCACATGACGATTCAGACCGCCGTTCTGATCGAGACGCTGACGGCGCTGGGCGCGGAAGTACGCTGGTCTTCGTGCAACATCTTTTCGACGCAGGATCATGCCGCCGCCGCGACCGCCGCGACCGGGGTTCCCGTTTTCGCGTGGAAAGGCGAAACTGAAGAGGAATATGAATGGTGCATCGAGCAGACCATCCACGGTCCGGATGGCTGGGTGCCGAATATGATCCTCGATGACGGCGGCGACCTGACGAAGATCATGCATGACAAGTACGCGAAATATTTTAAAGACATTCGCGGCATTTCTGAGGAAACGACGACGGGCGTTTTGCGCCTGAACGATATGGCGAAGAAGAATGAGCTTCTGTGCCCCGCTATCAACGTCAATGACAGCGTGACGAAATCGAAGTTCGACAACAAATACGGTTGCCGCGAGTCCCTGGTGGACGGCATCCGGCGCGCTACCGACGTCATGATGGCGGGGAAGATCGCCGTCGTTGCCGGGTTCGGCGATGTCGGCAAGGGCAGCGCGGAATCGCTGCGCAGCGCCGGCGCGCGCGTGCTGGTGACCGAAATCGACCCGATCTGCGCGTTGCAGGCGGCGATGGAAGGGTACGAAGTCGTGACGATGGAAAATGCCGTAAAACGCGCGGATATCTTCGTCACCGCCACGGGCAACAAGGACATCATCACGATGGATCATATGCGCGCGATGAAAGACCGCGCCATCGTCTGCAATATCGGCCACTTCGATAACGAGATCCAGACGGAGCCCTTGCGGAACCTGAAATGGCACAATGTGAAGCCGCAGGTCGATGAAATCGAATTCCCCGACGGCAAGCGCATCATCCTTCTGGCTGAAGGGCGCCTTGTGAATCTCGGCTGCGGCACGGGCCACCCGAGCTTCGTGATGAGCGCGTCGTTCACCAACCAGACGCTGGCGCAGATCGAACTGTGGGCCAGCCACGGCAAGTACCGGAACAAGGTGTATGTTCTTCCCAAGCACCTCGATGAAAAAGTCGCGGCGCTGCACCTCGAAAAACTGGGCGTGCAGCTGACGAAGCTGTCGAAAGAACAGGCCGATTACATCGGCGTCGATGCGAAGGGGCCCTTCAAGGGCGATCTGTACCGTTACTAAGGTTTAAACGCGCTAGTAATTCGTCAGGGAGGCAGCGGGATAATTTTCCCATGCGACTGGCTGCGCGTAGAGGGCGTCCCACAGCTTTTGCGCCGCGGGATCGTGAATGGCAAAAATCTTCCGCGACCCGATTTCCCACAGATAGTGGTCGACGTTCATATCCTGCAAGCCGACAGCCTGGGCTATCCGGCTTCCGATATAGCCGGCGCAGGCGCGCATTTCCGTTTGCAGATCCGGCCTTTCCGGCAAGAAGAAAGATCGCGCAATAAAGCGTGATAAAACGGGTGAATATTCAGCCACGCCGGTTTCGTGGAAGACCCGCGGCAGGACGTCATCGACGAATATGGTCAGTCGCTCGGTATCCCGGAAAGCCGTTACGCCGGCTTTTTCTAAAGCCAGGTGCATGTCTGCCGTAAGAATTTGAGCCCTTTTGCCAAAGGTTATTGTACGTCCCCTGTAATCGGCGCAGTCTTGAAAATGGGAAATGAAGCTGATCCGTTCAATAAAAGCGTCAACGGATCCGTCCGCCTGCTGAACGAGAGGCATGAATTTTCCTTTGGTTTCATTCTGGACAAAGCGGCCTGTTTCGTTCAGGCAAGCGGCAAAAAGCTCCGTCAGTTTGCGGCTGTTCGGGCCTTCATTGCCAAATCCGAGAATGCGCCGCAACTTTTGCGGGGTCAGGACGGCAAGCGTCCGCGCCGAAGGCGGATCCGTTTCATACCAGCGCTTCAGGCTCTTGGAAACAAGGCGGTAAAGCGACCCGTTTTCCCGGGGGATGACGTTTTCCCGCATCAGGTGCATCTTGAACGGCGCACCGAAATTTATGCTGTCCAGCGCAAAAATATATCCCGCAGCCAGTTCAGGATCATGGGCATGCATGTGATGTTCGGAATCGAATGCGCTTTTCAGCGGGGTCCGTGGAAATACATCGCATAAATAGCGCATGCGCTCTTCATTGATTTTTACATGCCGCGCGCGTTGCGCGACAAACGAAAAATCGCTTCGTATCCGGTCTGTTATTCTTTCCTGTGTCACGGCCGCGTCCGAGTTTTTGTTTTCGATAAGGTAATTTTTTATGGATAAAAAGTCAAGAAGGGCAACCAGGCAGCTATAAAGGGTTGATATGCCTGTCTTGTCCTGACGCGCGCATGGCCTTACACTTTCCGGCGTGAATACAAGCCGCTCATCAGCAAAGGGGTTTTTGCCCCGCATTTCCGAGGCTATCGGCGGCAGGGCGGGCCGGGCCGAGCGTGCGCGCATAGAGGCGTTGCTGTCCGCCGCGCCCGGCGAATATTGCGCCTGGGGGACGGATGGGTCTCTGGTTCTGAGCAACGGATTCTGCCTGTTGTTTGGCCTGCAGGGGCTGAAGACTCTCGGCGATATCCAGAGTATCCTTTCGCCCGGCGATGCCGCTGCCCTCGAAGGCATGTTTTCCCGCCTGCAGGATAGCGGCGAATCCTTTGCCATGCATGCCCGGCGCGCAGACGGGCGCCGGACCCTGCGCATCGCAGGCAGGCGCGGCGCGTCTGCCGTTGACGGCCTCGATGATTTTCACATGAACATAATCTGGGCCTCCGACGCCACCGCGGCGAAGGCCGACGAGGAAAAGCTGCGCGCGGCGCTGGCACATGCCGAAGAAGACCGCGACCGCAGCCATGCCGGGCTCGATATGTTGCCTTTTCCCGTATGGATGCGCGATGCGCGCACTGAAATCGTATGGTGCAATCGGACTTATGCCGCGGCGCTGGATGCATCCCCGGCTACGGTCGTAGCTGAACAGAAAGAACTGCCTTTGAAGGTGGGTAAAAAGTCCGCAGGCGCAAAATTGCCGGGCCGCGCGCTGGCGCAGGAGGCGCTCGATACCGGAAAGCCTGCGCAGGCGCTGGCTCATATCATCGTTTCCGGCGCGCGCAGGCTTATGAGGATCGCGGAGATCCCCCTGCCGTCGGCCAATGCCGTTCTGGGCGTGGCGCAGGACATTACCCGGCAGGAGGAACTGGAAACCGACCAGAGAAGGAACGCCTCGGCGAACAAGGAGCTTCTGGAGCAGCTTGGGTCGGCGATCGGCATTTTCGATGCCGATCAGAAACTGGAATTCTATAACTCGTCCTTCGCGCAACTGTGGGCGCAGGAGGAATCCTACCTGAATACGCGGCCGAAGCTGGGCGATCTGATGGAAAAGCTGCGCGAATCGCGACGCCTTCCTGAACAGGCGGATTTCCGCAAGTTCAAGCAGGGATGGCTCAATATGTTCATCAGTCTTATCGGGCCGCATGAGGAAATGCTGTATCTGCCCGACGGGCGGGCTTTGCGGATGCTGGCCATACCGCATCCTATGGGCGGGCTGATGACGACGTTTGAGGATGTGACCAGCCACTTGGAGCTTGAGTCCTCCTACAACACGCTGGTCGCGGTTCAGAAAGAAACGCTCGACAATCTGGCCGAGGGCGTGGTCGTGTTCGGCGGCGACGGGCGTCTGAAGCTGTGGAATCCGTCTTTTGCGCGGCTGTGGAAGATGCACCCGGAGGATCTGCAGGGCCAGCCGCATATAACGCGCCTGCTGGACAAGATGAAAGCGATGTTTATGGCCGAAGACTGGCTCGCGCGCCAGAAGCAGCTGATGGCCCAGGGCCTTGACCGCAACGTGCAGGAGGGCCGGATGGAACGCGCGGACGGATCCCTCATCATGTTTTCAACCGTGCCGCTGCCCGACGGCGGCGTGCTGGTGACCCATGCCGACATGACGGATACGGCGCGCGTTGAAAATGCCTTGCGCGAAAAGAATGCGGCCCTGGAAACGGCGGAACGCCTGAAACTGGATTTCCTTGCCAACGTGTCGTACCAGCTGCGCACGCCCCTGAACGCCATCATGGGCTTTTCCGAGATTCTCAACAATGAATATTTCGGACCGCTGAATGCGCGCCAGGGCGAATATACGGCGGGCATACGCGAAGCCGGGGATCGTCTTCTGAGTCTGATTGACGATATCCTCGATCTTTCCACGATCGAGGCGGGCTATATGACCTTGTCGTACGACAAGGTTCATGTGAAAAACATGATGGAGGCGATTTATAATCTGACGGCGGATTGGGCGCGCAAGGAACGCCTTGATGTAAAACTGGTCTGCCCCGGCGACATAGGCGTCATCGATGCGGATGAGCGCCGGCTGAAACAGGCGCTGCTGAATCTGATCCGCAACGCCATTGCCTATACACCGGAAGGCGGCGTCATTGCCGTGGAGGCGGCGCGGACGGATGATCGCATAAAGCTTACGGTACGCGATACGGGCGCGGGGATAAAAAGCGAGGATGCCGCGCGCATATTCGAACCGTTTGAGCGCGCGCAGGCAGGCTCCTCCGTAGCGGCATCGAAAGGCCGCGGCGCGGGCCTGGGCTTGTCTTTGGTGCGCAGCATCGCGGAAATGCACGGCGGAAAGATCGAGCTTGAGAGCGTGGAAGGAAGAGGGTCTTCATTTACCCTCATTTTGCCGGTGGATTCGCCGGATAAAAACAAAAAAGAAAAAGCGGCGCGCCCGAAGGAAGGGGCCTGAACCCGCGGCCTTCGCTTACAGGCAGGAAGCCCAGATTTCCGTGCCGCCTTCGGGTTTACGGCGGCCTGATATTTCGATGTCCTTGTAAAGAGCCGTCTTGCAGGCGAAAACCGGAATCAATGTCCGCAGCGCCAGTTCCAGCTTGCGCCCGGCGTAAAACGGGCCGTATGTGCAGAACCGGGTCATCTGCCCTTCTTCGAGGCGGAAGTTGGACCGGTGCCGGGCATTCGATCCGTCTTCGGTCGTATAAATGTTTGAAACAAGCGTTCCAAAAACCGTGAAGGGCGCGCGGTTGACAATGCCAAAGCATACGGGGTCGGCCACGACCTCTCCATCCGGCATATCCGCGGGCGGCGGCGGGGATTGCAGGCCCGCCGTTTCCTCCGCCATCGGTTCTTCCTGCTGCGCGCGCGCCGACGGCGCCGGAATAAACCAGAGTATCAGCGCGGCGCAAAGGATGGGGATCATGGCTTTCATAGCATCGTTGATTATAGGGCCGGCGGCAAAAAATGACCAGCCAGCCTCTATCCCGCGAATTCATGTTCGCGGCATATTTTCAACGTATCTTCCAGCGTCAGCGCTTCCAGCGTCAGTCCGCACAGAAATGTACCATCTTCCTGCTGCTTATTATGGCGGCACGAACGGCACATGCCAAAACCCTTCATGCCCTGCCGCGCCTGTATTTGCCACAATATGTCGTTCAGGATCGTACCGAAAACGCGGGCATAGGCGGGACTGACGCTGATTTCCTCGAACAGGCTGCGGGTGTCCACGTCGCTTTGCCAGATATATTCCTGTCCCGCCGGGGCCAGGCATAGATGCTGTATGCGGCCATCGGCGGCATCCGGCTTTTTTTCGATATAACCTTTTTCCGCCAGCAGGGCCACGCTTTGCGATACCGTCCCTTTGGTCAGCCCCAGATATTCGGCGACTGCCTGCAACGTGTCGGAATAGCGGTTGCAGCGGGACAGGTAATCAAGAATGTCATGATGGACCATCTGCAGCCCGGAAAGCGTCGCATGGCGGCGTTGGTCGTTCCGGAGAAGTCCTGCCAGGCGTTCCAGCGCGTTCAATTGAGCATATTCCATGAAAAAAATAGTATCGTTTCAAAACAGAATTGACAAGGCGGTTTTAAAT
>JACQIJ010000068.1 GCA_016198545.1 Pseudomonadota bacterium | reverse complement strand
TCCGCCGAAAGAGGCCAGCGCGCGGCTCGTGAAAAGACTGAGCGCAATTGCCGCCAGTATGACCATGACGGGGATTTTCGTGTGCGCGAGGGTGTCTTTTCCTGCGCCTTTAAAAAAGCACTTAAGCGCCGCAAACGACTGCATTTTGTCCGTCTGGTAACGCAAAAACCCGGACAATGCGAGAATTAGCGCGTATTCTATCGGCAGCGTGAAAATTTGCGGCGCAATCAGGGCGTTGAAAATTCCGCCCAGAACGCCGCCCAGCGACATGATGAGATAAAAGGCCGTCAGGTTCCGCGCGTCAGGCCGTGCCGCCGCAAGCTGCATGTGGCAGAACAGTGCGGTCAGGAAGAACAGCACCAGATGGACAACGACGACCAGCGCCTTGTTGAATTGCCACCCGATAATCCACGACGTGATGACTAGCAGCAAAAAGGTGGATTGCCATTCCAGAACCTTTTTCAGCGTAACGGGCTGCGCGCGGGCGAAGGCGATGATGAATGTGCCAACGTAAAGCGCCAGAGGCAGAATCCACAACAAAGGCACGGACGCAAGATCTGTGGTGATATAGGTCGTCACGCCCAGCATCAGGCTCGATGGGATAAAGGTCAGAAGAAGCCATAGCCCGATGCGTGCGGGCGTCAGCGCGTTATCGTTCGCAGGCGCGCTTTTTGCCGTTTCCTTTTTATTTTCCGCCTGTCGGGGCAGGAAGGCGCAGGCGGCCGTCAGCAGGATAAGAAACCCGTATCCGACGCTCCACCCGATGCTTTGTATCTTCAGCTTCAGCAGGGGCTCCACAACGAAAGGATAAAGCAGCAACGCAAGCATGGAACCCAGATTGCTGGCGGCGTACAGAAAATACGGGTTGTGCGAGTCCGGGTGCGGGGAGAGGGAAAACCAGCGTTGCAGCATCGGCGCCGTGCCTGCCAGAACAAAGAACGGTCCGCCGATGGCGACGGTCATCATGCCGATCTGCCAGAAGGCGGGGTTGCTGACTGCGGGCGGGTCCCGCCACCCCAACGGGATGGATACGGGAAGGAAAACCGCGCAGGAAAGGAGGACCAGAATATGCAGGACGGCCTGAGCCCTCACGCCCATAAGGCGCGTGGTCAGGTGCGCATAGGCATACCCGGCCAGCAGCATTGCCTGAAAGAAAACCATCGCCGTGTTCCATACGGCGGGCGCGCCGCCCAGCATCGGCAGTATCATCTTGCCGAACAGGGGCTGGATGCCGAAGAGAAGAAACGCGCTCAGCAACAGGGTTGCCGAAAAAACAGGAATGTAAAGGGGCAGAAAACGAGTCATGGCAGTTGCGATTTTAACGCTTTTTCACATGAGCAAATACTTGTAATTTGCCGCGTCATGGACTAAATACAGTACGTAAACAGTACTGATTTAGGTAACGATATGATAAAGCTGTCAAAATTGACGGATTATGCAGTTGTCGTTCTTGCTCACATGGCGCGGAGTCGGGGCGAATTGCTGTCGGCGGGGAGCCTGGCGGAAAAGGCGAATCTGCCTGAGCCGACGGTTGCCAAGGTTCTGAAGCTTCTGGCCAAGCAGGAACTTATCGAGTCCGTGCGCGGGGTGACCGGCGGCTACAGGCTGGAGTGCGGCGCGCAAGATATTCCCGTCACGGCCATCATCGCGGCGATGGAAGGGCCGATCGCCCTGACCGCCTGCGTTGAGGACAGCGCGGAAAGCTGCGCCTTGCAGGGCGTCTGTGCCATGAACGGGCGCTGGAATCCGGTCAACCGCGCGTTGCGTTCGGCGCTTGACAACGTCACCCTCGCGGACATGACAGGGGGGCGTCATGGCTGACCGCAGCACGATCGAGGCCGTCGAAAAACTGGGCAAATACACGGCCGGGTTCGTGACGGATATTGAATCCGAAAAGGCGCCCAAGGGCCTGAACGAGGATATCGTTCGGTTCATCAGCGCGAAAAAGGGCGAGCCGCAATGGATGCTCGACTGGCGGCTGAAGGCGTTCGCGCGGTGGCAGAAAATGCCGGAGCCGCGCTGGGCGCATGTGGATTTCCCGGATATCGATTATCAGGACGCCTATTATTACGCCGCTCCAAAGATGGCAAATGCCCCAAAGTCATTAGAAGAGGTTGATCCCAAACTGCTGGAAACATATGAGAAACTGGGCGTTCCCTTGCGCGAACGCGCGAAGCTGGCGGGCGTGGCAGTCGATGTGGTGTTCGACTCCGTCTCGGTGGCGACGACGTTTAAAGAAGAACTAAAATCCGTGGGGATCATTTTTTGCTCGATCAGCGAGGCTGTCAAAAATCACCCGGAACTGGTGAAAAAATATCTGGGAACGGTGGTTCCCTACAGCGACAACAAACATGCCTGCCTGAACAGCGCGGTGTTCACCGATGGGTCGTTCGTGTACGTGCCGCCGGGCGTGCGTTGCCCGATGGAGCTGTCGACCTATTTCCGTATCAATGAGCTGAACACGGGGCAGTTCGAGCGCACGTTGATCATTGCCGACAGGGGAGCATACGTTTCCTACCTCGAGGGCTGCACTGCGCCGATGCGCGATGAGCGGCAGCTTCATGCCGCCGTGGTTGAACTGGTCGCGCATGAAGATGCCGAGATCAAATACTCGACGGTGCAGAACTGGTTCCCCGGCGACGAGCAGGGGAAGGGTGGGATTTACAATTTCGTCACCAAGCGCGGCATGTGCGAGGGGCGGAATTCTAAAATCTCATGGACGCAGGTGGAGACCGGGTCGGCGATTACGTGGAAATACCCGTCCTGCATTTTAAAGGGTGACAATTCGCAGGGCGAATTCTATTCCGTCGCCATCACGAACAACTACCAGCAGGCCGATACCGGCACGAAAATGATCCATATCGGGCGCAACACGAAATCGCGGATTATTTCCAAGGGCATATCGGCGGGGCGGTCGAACCAGACCTATCGCGGGTTGGTGAAGATGATGCCAAAGGCTGAAGGCGCGCGGAATTTCACGCAGTGCGACAGTTTATTGATTGGCAAGGACTGCGGCGCGCATACGGTTCCCTATGTTGAAAGCCGCAACCCGAAAGCCCGCTGCGAGCATGAGGCGACGACTTCGCGCATTTCGGACGCGCAGATGTTCTACGCGCGGCAGCGCGGTTTGAGCGCGGAGGAGGCGGTGGCGCTGATCGTCAACGGCTTCTGCCGCGAGGTGATGCAGAACCTTCCGATGGAATTCGCCGTCGAGGCGCAGAAGCTGATCGGTGTGAGCCTGGAGGGGGGTGTGGGGTGATACGTATTGTCCTGACAGGCGGATCGGGCGATCTCGGCATGGCGCTGAGCCACACTTTCGTGCCGCGCGGAGATGATGTCGTCAATCTGGATCTGCGGCCGGCGCCATACTCCGCAGGGGAAACATTTGTACGGGGGTCCATCCTGAAACCGGATGACTTGAAACCGGCTTTTAAGAGTGCGGATATGGTGATCCATATTGCTGGACTGCATGGCATACATCTGGCGCAGGGCAAAGCCGTGGACACGGATTTTCAGGCCGTGAATGTTGATGGTACGCGCAACGTATTCGCAGCGGCGCATGCGGCGGGAATCAATAAGGTCATTCATGTTTCTACGTCCGATGTACACGACAAAACACCGGATGTTTACGGGCAGTCGAAAATCGACGCCGAACGGATCGCACGGGACAGTGCGGCGGCATATGGCATGAAAGTCATTATCCTGCGTCCGCGCGCCTTCATTCCGCCTTGGAACGAACAGGCCTATACGAACCCCGCAACGCGCTTTGCGGACTGGGCGCAGTGGTTTCTGAAAGGTTCGGTGCATTTGAGGGATGTTGCGCAGGCGACGATGAAAACGGCGGCGTGCCTTATGAACGGCGCATTTGCAAACGGCGCGGTCATCCGGCCCGGGTCGTGCGAGGCATTTGATGTGGATGGGACGTATCTGTGTACACAGGATGATATCGCGCTGCTGAAAGAGATTGGTTTCACGAAAGAGCCTGTTCACCTGCCTGAAGAATGGCGGGCGCAAACAGAGTCGTTTCTTGGCTACATGCCCGCTTACGGCCTGCGTGATTTTATTGTTGAGTGGAAGCGCTGCGGTGCGAAAGGGCCAGGGAACCCTTATATTGTTGGTAAGACAACTGAACAGCAGAGAGAAAATAAATGCTAAAGATCTCTAACCTCCACACTTCCCTCGGCGGGAAGGAAATACTGAAGGGGATCGACCTCACGATAAACCCCGGCGAGACGCACGCCGTCATGGGGCCGAACGGCAGCGGGAAGTCCACGCTGTCCTATGTGCTTGCGGGCCGCGACGGGTATGAGGCCACGAAGGGGGAAGTCACTTTCGACGGCAAAAACCTCCTGTCCATGAAGCCGGAGGAGCGGGCGGCGGCGGGGCTGTTCCTTGCGTTCCAGTACCCGGTCGAAATCCCCGGCGTACCGATGGCGACGTTCCTGCGTACCGCGCTGAACGCGCAGCGGCGCGCGCGCGGCGAAAAGGAGTTTGATGCGCTGGATTTCCTGAAGCTGATGAAGGAAAAGCAGAGGGAACTGGGCGTCACCGATGAAATGTTGAAGCGCGCGGTCCATGTAGGGTTGTCCGGCGGAGAAAAGAAACGCGCAGAAGAGTTGCAGATGGCCGTTCTGGCCCCGCGC
>JACQIJ010000076.1 GCA_016198545.1 Pseudomonadota bacterium | reverse complement strand
CAGCTAAATCATCCATATAGTATTTTTTACGGGAATTCAGATTTTGTGACCCGACGCAAAGACGGTTGCGCACCAGCTTTCTACATTGCCGGAACGGTAAGTTCCGGAATGATAGGCGCGGCATAAAGCCTGCCCGCCGTTTTCGCCGTTGATGGAGATGTCGTGCTTCCAGTAATTCATGCCGAAAGCGCGGGCGCAGGTGTCCCAGTACGATTTTGCGCCTATGCGGACGACATCGCCCAGCGGCGGGGCTGGTTCATCGTAGTCGGCGCGATTTTCAAGCTTTGCGGCGACAAAGCTTTTGCACTCCCGGACTAGAATGGTCGTGCGCTCGCCCTCCGGGACAGGCAGCAGGGATTCAATGTTTATTGAAGGCAGGCTATCGCCTGTATCCAGACGACTTTCATGAAGGCCGATCAGAAAACCTGCGCACAGGCAGGAAAGAATGAATACCGAATGATGCCATTTTTTCAGTGCGACATAGAGGATGTCTCCCAGCCCGTTGCGGAAAGTGTATCCGAACAGGACAAGTCCAAAGATGGCGGCGAAGTAATACAGTATTGTCTCCATGATTACATTATACATATTAAACTCTTGAAAAAGCATATATTTATGCTTGCAAAGAGGCCAAATTATCGGCGATTTTCATTAAAATGCTTGCAGACGCCATAACCATCAGGATAGCCACGGAAAATGACTTGCCGTCGCTGGACGCCATGAACGAGGCTCTGGGCAAGGGGGCCGGCGATCCGTGGTTCTCCATGTGCCTTGCCGAGCAGACGGAGGGACGTTCCCATCTGTTCATCGCGGCTGTGGCGGATCGTCATGATGCCGGATATTGCGCCCTGAACATGAATTCCCCCTATGAATTCTTCAGAAAGCTGCGCGCGCTGGAAATACAAAACCTGAATGTCATTCCTGTCTTGCGGAGGAGGGGGATTGGCGCGGCCCTTGTCAGGCATTGTGAAATGGCCGCCTGCGCCGCAGGGTATGAATATATAGGTCTGGGGGTGGGGTTGGACAAAGGCTATGGTGCGGCGCAGCGGCTTTATGCCCGGCTTGGGTATGTTCCCGATGGGAATGGAATAGTTTATGATTACAGCGCTGTCCGGCGGGGGGAAGTGCGGCCTGTCGACGATCAGCTTAATTTGATGATGATAAAGGGGTTATCGCATACGGAGGCGTAAAAAACTTGCATGGTGCTGCCTGATCTTCTATAAGATGTTGACATATTAAACAAAGCGGATTTCAAACGCGCATGAGTAAAAAAGAACCGCAACAGGGAATGAAAGAGGTCGTTTTGCAGGAAGTGCTGCCGTTCACGCCGCGGGGCATCAAGCGCTGCATCACACTGCAACAGGTCTACGATTACCTGTCCCGCGGCCTGACAACCAAAGGGATCATGAGGGTCGATCCGCGCATCCGGCCCGAAACGGTTGCCCTGGCCCGCGCATGCCTTATTGCAAATTACCCCCACCTTTATGCCGCGTTGGTCAAAAAGGCGCCTGAGACTGAATACAAGGTGTTGGTCGACGAAAATATCTCTCCGCGCGTTCTGCCCGGATTGTGCGATTATTTTCGTCACCTGACGCATACCGGTTTTGAAAAACTGAACGGCAAGAAGGATAGCGAAGTCTGGCGCTGGGCCGTCAACAACAGTTTCGATGCCATTCTTACGCACGACATGCGCAACAAAAGCGACGAAGATCTGACCTATATCGCCGTTAAGGAAGCGATGGGCATCATTGAAAAAGAGGCGTCCGATAAGCGGGAGCGCGTTGACCTGTCCAGCCTTCCGCTGGTTATCCACGTTTTGCCGGATCGCAAGCTGAAGGACACGCTGCCGCAATTAATAAAAAGTTTTCGCCAGGCGGTGTATCACTACCTTGAAAACCGCGTTTCTCCTTATATCGAAATTTCGTATCACGGCGTTTCGTGCGGTCTAACTTATGCCAATCTGGTGGGCAGAAAAATGAATCAAACGCCGGATCAAGTGCTCAGCCGTGAAGAACGGTGGGTCATAGATTGGAAAGATAAAATCATGAAAAACCGTCGTGCCGGAGATTTGACGCCTGATCAGGAGAAGAACATAGACGAAATGGTCAGAACCGCCGCGCAAATATGCGCGCAGACAATCAGACCCCCGGATGATATTGTTCTTGGCTTATGACGGGCGCGTCCATCGTCACGCCGCGTATTTGTTCATCTCCCCGGCCATCTTCAGGTCCAGATCCGTGATGCCGCCCGCATCGTGGGTGTTCAGCGTGATTTCAATCCGGTTATAGACATTGAACCATTCGGGATGGTGGTTCATTTTTTCAGCCAGCAGCGCGACGCGCGACATGAAGGCCCAGGCCTGGCTGAACCCTTTGAACTGGAAAGTTTTTGATATGGCTGCGCCGTTCTTCGCCAAAGTCCAGCCCGGCAATTTCGCCAGACTTTCCTTCAGCGCGCCTTCCGGCAGTTTATCAGCCATTGTCCTGTCCTCTTTTTCATCGTAAAATCATATGAATCGCTTACATAGGACATTTATAGCATGGATCGGCAGCAGATCATCATGAGTTTCAGCGTTCCGCCCGGGCCGGATGACCTTAAGGTCATCGCGGAAGAAGCGCTGGAGACACTGCCGGAGGAAGTCATGGAGTTTTGTGAGAATCTGTCCATACAAGTGGAGGAAGTTGCAGATGAGGCAATGGAACAGGAATTCGACCTTTCCGATTCCTATGAACTCGTTGCGCTGTACCGCAGCGGAAAGCAGATATCGCCCGGCGTGGAAAAAAAAGTTGCCAACGACGATGACGTTCTGGTGATATTCCGGCGCGCCTTGCTGGATATATGGTGCGAAACCGGAGATGATCTGAACGCGCTCATGCGGCAGATCATGATCGAGGAACTGGCGGCGAACTTCGATTTTTCCGATGAGGAAATCGAGGAAATGTCCCGACGCCATTTTCAGGGAATGCTTTGAGTATTGCCCGCAAGGAAGATGTTTGACATATCCTTTGCCGTCCTGCTATATACGCATGCGAAAGGATAAACCATGAGCGAAGATATAATCACCGTCAGCGACCTGATCGAATACCCCGTCAAATCCTGCCGCGGCATCCATGTGAAGGAAAGCCCGGTCATCAAAACAGGGTTGTCCAACGACCGCCAGTACATGCTGATCGACGATGAGGACCGGATGATTTCGCAGAAAACAATTCCGGCGATGGCTGCGCTGGTTGTGGATTTTAAATACGCGCTGATGGGTGGGGGAGATGAATACAGTTGGAGCAACGAAAGAGAAACCCAGCCGACGCCGTGGGCAACCCTGATGATCGGCGGCAGAAGGCCGATGTTCGACTGGAGCCAGAAGCCGCTTGTTGTCACGCTGCATAAAAATACGGACATGGCGGAAGCTGTTGTTGCGGACGATGCAACGAATAAAAAACTTTCAGACATTCTCGGCATGGAAGTGCGCCTGGTGGAAATGCTTTCCCACACGCCCGGTTTTTTACCGCAGGGAATATTTCGCTGCGGCGATATCGTCCGGCTGGCGGACGAGTTTCCCATTCTGATCGCTTCGGAATCCTCGCTGGCGGCATTGGCGCAGCATTTCAACGGCGCCGTTGAAATGGACCGTTTCCGTCCGAACATCGTGCTGTCAGGCGCCCGACCTTTCGCCGAAGATACATGGACGCGCATTAAAGTAGGCAGCCATGTCGAGTTTGCTATCGTCTCGCACTGCGCGCGCTGCGTCATTACCACCATTGATCAGGAGCAGGGCAAAAAAACAGGCGCGGAGCCTCTTGCCACGCTTAACAGGCTGCGCAAGGGTACGGACGGTGTTTATTTTGGCGCTTATGCGACGGTAATCAAGCGCGGCATCGTCCATGCGGGTGACGAAGTTGAGGTTTTGGAAACGTGCAAACTGCCGCTAAAACTTGCCGGAACGAAAGCCAACGGGTTTAACCCCTTGTAGGCGGCGACCGGCCCTCTTTCCATCCTTCTTTTTTCAGGCGCTTTAAAAATGCGTCGTATGTTTCATCGCGGTCGCAGATGATTCTGATTTCTTCCAGAATGCCAATCTGTCGGCCGCGGATGCCTTGTATGGCCAGCCGCGCAGCTCGTTCTATCGGATATTTCCCCTTGCCCGTTCCCAGGGCTGGAAAAGCAATGGATTTTATCCCCATGCGGTGGGCCTGTTGCATGGCGTTGCGGTAGCACTGTATTAGATGTCTGTCTTCCCGCTGAAAGTCCGTGCGCCAGATGGGAACCATCACGCATATGATGTGCTTCACCGGCAGGCTAAAGGGCGGCAGCGCAAATGCATCGCCCGGCTGCGGTTTATAGATGTTGTCGAGAATAAAATTGTCCAGTTTTTCTCCGGCTGCGGCAATCAGGGCGCTGTTCAGGGATCCTCGCATATTCAGGTCAGGGCTGACGGATGTAACGATAGCTTCTACATCAGTTTGCCTTGCAATGTCGCCCTTGATTAGCCTTATTCTGCTGATTAAATCGGGTTTGGAAGCGCACGGTTTGTCTGGTACAAGGTCGGGCATGGCACGGATTATACTTTATTTTCTGGCTTTTCTCATTTTCTTTGCGTCGTCGGCGAAGGCCGAGACAATGTACGGGCTTGCGATGACCGGCGCACCAAAATACGGGCCGGAGGCCAGCCATCTGGAATATGCCAATCCGGAGGCTCCAATAGGAGGAACGATCCGGCAGGCCGCCCCCATCGGAACGTTCGATACCCTCAATCCCTACAGTCTGAAAGGAAATGCGGCACAGGGGCTTTCCCTCGTCTATGACCGGCTGATGGCCCGGGTATGGGACGAGCCTTTTACGCTTTACCCGTTGATTGCTGAAAAGATCGACGTGCCGGAAGACCGTTCCGAAGTTACTTTTTTCCTGAATCCGGCGGCGCGTTTTCATGACGGTACGCCGGTTACGGCAGACGATGTCATTTTTTCTTTCAACACGTTGAAAGAACACGGCCGTCCGAATATGAGGCGCATCTATAAGTTAGTCTCATCCGTTGAGAAAAAAGACGAAAGGACGGCGCGTTTCGTATTCGGTTCCGGCTACGACCGCGAAACGGTGATGATTATCGCCATGATGCCTGTTCTTTCAAAAAAATGGTGGGAAGGGCGTAATTTTGATTCCACAAGTATGGACATACCTTTGCTGAGCGGCCCTTATAAAATAGTTGAAGTTGATCCGGGGCGCAGGATTGTTTATGGGCGCGTGCCTGATTACTGGGGGAGGGATTTACTCGTCAATAAAGGGCATAATAATTTCGACCGGGTGATTTACGATTATTTCCGTGACGACACAGTCGCCTTTGAGGCCTTCAAGGCTGGAAATCTGGATTTACGGCGCGAATGGGATGCCGGGAAATGGGCGTCTGCCTACGGCTTTCCTGCGATCAAAAACGGTGAAGTCATCGCACAGGCGTTGCCGCACGGACGTCCCGAACGGGTACGCGGCCTGATTATGAACACGCGCCGCCCGCCGTTCGACGACCGCCGCGTGCGGACGGCATTGCAGTACGTTATGGATTCCGAATGGATTAACGCCAACTTTTTTCATGGAAAGTACAAGCGCATCGGCAGCTATTTTCCCAACGCAGCGTTGGCTGCGAAAGGCGTGCCGGACGAACGCGAACAGGCATTGCTGGAACCGTTCCGCGATTCCCTGCCGCCGGAAGTTTTCGGCCCGGCGTGGACGCCCCCGGCGGGCGGCGGGCGCGAAGACCTGAAAAAAGCCGACGACCTGCTGAAGGAAGCCGGATGGATCGTTCATAACGGCAAGCGCACGAAAGAGGGCAAGCCTCTCTCGTTTGAAATCATCCTGTCCTCCGGCGACGAGGAAAAAATCGCGCTCGCGTTCGTACGCGGGCTGAAGCGCCTCGGCATCGAGGCAAACGTGCGCGTTCTCGACTCGGCTGCTTTTCTGGGGCGTTTGAACGAATATGATTTTGATATGGCACTTTATTACTGGTTGAACAGTCTGTCGCCGGGAACGGAACAGATGCTGTACTGGAGTTGCGAGGCCGCGAAGCAGAATGCCCGTTTCAACTATGCCGGCATATGCAACCCGGCCATCGATGCTTTGAGCCGGTCCATCGCGGAGGCTCGCAGCTACGAGGGTATGACGGCGCGCGCCCGTGCGCTCGATCGTGCCCTGACGTGGGGGGGGTACATGATACCTCTGTACTATGCAGGCGAAGATTACGTCGCCTACCGCAGTTTCATCCGCCATCCCGTAACGACCCCTCTTTACGGGATGGTTCTGGAAACATGGTGGGGTGAAAATACGCCCTAAAGCCTGGGGACGATATGAAATCCCCGTTGAGCCGCCGCGCCCGAGTTGTTATTCTTCCGGGAGAGAGATTTTTTTACAGGCGGTTTTTTCATGATTGCAAAGCGTTTGACACTGGCGATTTACTGCATGGCTCTGATAGGGCTTGCGGCATGCGACACGTATAGCGAAGACCGTCTTCTGATGGATGCCCGTTACTGGCAGCGCGCGAACGTCCGTGAGGCCACCTACATGGAAGGGCCGAAGGCGCAGCAGATGCTTCATCGCGATATTTCACGTTGCGTCACCGAGTTGCGCGAACTTGACCGTTTAGGCAGCCTGCATCACGCCCTGCCCGGGGAAACGACGAAATACGGGGAGGTACCGGATCCCTCAATGCCGGAGGGCGCGATGGACCAATGGGAGACGCCACAGCGCGACGGTATGCTGCGCGCGGAGATGCTGCCCTATCACGATTTCGAAACCTGCATGCAGGCCAAAGGCTGGGAACGGCTGGAATATATGCCCTATGAAATGGCCGACCGCGCGCGTGAAAATTACCTCGATACCATCATCGGCGAACGCTACCGCTCCAAGCACGGTGAGCGCGATGTCACTTCCGAAGAAGAAGGCGACTGGGACAATCTGAACAATTGAAGAATTCGCCGAGGGTTTGCGCAACCGCCTCCACTGTAAGGCTTCTCATCAGGGAATCCATGATTTTCTTCGGATTGTATCCTTCATAATCCGTCAATTCATCGTAACTTTCCGGCGTGGAGACATAGGCGGCTTTTTCTCCCCACGGGCGGTATAGATGCGGCCAACTGGGCCCGAACAGCCCGAGTGTCGGAACGCTTGCCGCCGCGGCGCAGTGCATAAGGCCGGAATCGTTGCCGATATATAAATCGCACAGCGTCAGCGCAGCCGAGGCTGTCCCGGGATCGCATTCGGCGATCATGTTTATCTGACGCTCCGCCGGGACGGACTGAAGGACGCGGCGGGCGGCGCTTTCCTCCTCCGGCGCGGCGAACACGGCGACCCGCGCATGCGGCAATATCCCATCGCGCGCCGTAATGGCTGCGACCAGTTCTATAAAATTCTCCACCGGCCACATTTTTCCGGGCCAATTCGCCGTCGGCCCGACAGCCAGAACCGGCCCGCCGCTTTCCCCCATCAGTTCTTTTGCCACTTTCATTTGCGCATCGGTCGGCCACAGGCGCGGCGGCGGGGGGGGAATCAGTTTCATAACGGCGGCGTTCTGCTCGACCTTGTGCAGGCTGCGGTCTATGCGGGCATTGTGAACATATATTTTTTTTGCGCGGATAAGACGCGATACGGCGCTATTGCGCAAGTCAACGACGATATCCCATTTACGTCCGGCGACTCTTTTCCACAAAGAGACCCAGTGCCGGTTAAAGCTCTTTTTTTTGAGAACGATGATTTCCCCAAGTCCCGGAACGCCCTCGAACAGCGGCGCGGGCAGTCCGCCGCAGACAACCGTTATCCTTGCTTCCGGATGCGTACGGGTTATATGGTCAAGCAGGCCGGTCGATAAAACCGCATCGCCCAGGCGGCTGGATGTGATAAAAAGAACGTTCATAAGGGGTTTGTACCATGAATAACGTTTTTGTAAAATTGCCGAACCGCGGCCGGATTCACCTCGAGGGGGAGGAGAGGCATGAATTCCTCCAGCATCTTATCACCAATGATATTAAAAAGCTTTCTCCGGATAGGCATCTTTATTCATGGTTTTTAACGCCGCAGGGAAAATTTCTGCACGATTTTTATATTTTTGAGAGGGGCGGTTTTACGCTGCTTGACTGTGAAGGCGGCGGGCAGGCGCAGGATTTGTATAAGCGTCTGAATGCATACCGCCTGCGTTCGAAAGTAAAAATTTCGGTGGAGGAAAACAGTGCGGTCTATGTGGATTTTTCCTTTAACCGCGTCTTTGAAAAACCTGACGGCGAAGAAAGGCCTTTTGAGGAATGGGACGCCCGGCGCATCCGCGCTGCGCATCCCGATGGAACGCGCGACCTGTTGCCAGGGAAGGACGCGCCGCTGGAATGTAATCTGGATAAGCTGAACGGCGTATCATTCGACAAAGGTTGTTACGTGGGGCAGGAAATTACCGCCCGCATGCATTTGCGGGATATTGTGCGCAAGCATCTGCGCGCGGTGGAGTTTACAGGCGGCCCGGTTCCGGCGCCGTTCACCGACATTCATATCAATGGAAAACTGATCGGTCAGATGCGATCATCCTGTGGAAATGCCGGAATCGTCATGGTAAAGGATGAGGCGGCGGCGGATCTGGCCGGATCTTTGTTGACCCTATTATCTTAGGCTGTGCGTCCGTATGTTGCGAACAGGTACAGGGACAGCAGGAGAAGCGCGAGGATAAGCAGCGTAAAAAAGATGATGTCTTTCCTGCTTTTGAAGTGGTACATATCGGCCTCGCCGCCGTCATCTTTATTTTTTTCAGAGGTCATGCCACCCTCCACTTTTTTAACTGGTGCGTTCCGTTCTTTTTAGCATGACGGATGGCTGCCTGCGCTGCCGCCAGACGCGCTATCGGCACCCGGTAGGGGGAACAGGAAACGTAATCGACCCCGATTTCTTCGAAAAAATCTATTGAAGCCGGGTCGCCGCCGTGTTCGCCGCAGATGCCGAT
>JACQIJ010000075.1 GCA_016198545.1 Pseudomonadota bacterium | reverse complement strand
TCATCCAGCCGCGGCGCAAGCGTCCGGTATACATTTTTATGGTAATTGTTGAGCCACTGCAACTCGTCCTCCCGAAAGAGGTTCGGATCGATCAGTTTTTTGTCGAACGGCGTCAGGGTTACAACTTCGAACCTGTACATTTCGGTCTTTCCGTCTTCGGCAAAGCCATCCTTGACCACGCGCTGCAACCGTTCAAGACGGCAGCCCCATGATTCGGAGAAATACACGCCGGGCTCGTTGGAAACGAGCATACCGGGCATCAAGGGCATCTTGCTGCGCTTTTCATTTGGCGTCAGGCCGGAAGCATCCTCATGAACCCCGAGAAAGCAGCCGACGCCATGACCGATGCCGTGCGGACATATCAACCCGTTTTTCTCCATCGCCTCGGTCGCCAGGTAGTACAGATCCCGTCCCCTTGTCCCCTGCGAAAATCTTGCCGTGGCAAGACGGATAAAACCCTGCAGGACAAATGTCGCCGCGCGCACCTGATCAGGGCGCGGCTGCCCGACAGCGCGGGTGATGGTAACATCAGTCGTTGCCGCAACCTTTTTATCCACATCCAGATACTGCCCGCCGCTATCAACCAGCAGAATTCCTTGACCTTCTATCTTCTTGTTCTTTTCCGGATTGTCCTTGACGTTGTAATGAATAACCGCGCCGTTATCATTCCAGCCGGAAATGGTCGGAAAGCTCAAATCCTTCAGCGCCGGATCTTCACGCCGGAAGGATTCCAGCCGATCCGCCACGCTCATTTCGGTCAGCATGCCTTTCGGCGCGGTTTCATCCAGCCATCTGGTGAATTTTGCCAATGCCACGCCATCGCGGATATGACCTTCAATGATCCCGGCCATTTCCTGTTCCGATTTGCGCGCGCGCGGGCAGACAATGGGATCTTCGGATTCCATTACCTCGGCATGCTGCCCTTCCAGAATATATTTGAACCAGACCGAGGCGCGATCGGAATCCAGCAATACGGGCTTTTCTTCCCGCGCGGCATCCTGTCCCAGTTTTGTCACCGCTTTTTCAAGTTCCTGCGGTGCGCGGACCGTCACTTCGGATCCCAGATGAGCGCATATGCCTCCCGGCACGCGGGACGGCTCGATAAACCAGTCAACCTTGCCATTTTCATGCGCGATAACATAGGAAAGCGCCAGAGGCGTGTGCTTCACGTCATCGCCACGGATATTCAGAAGCCACGCCACCGAATCCGGCTTGTTGATGATGACGGCCTTTGCGCCCTTCTTTCTGATCTCGCCGGAAACCATTTTCCTGTTATCTTCCGCCCTGCGCCCGGCGATTGAATCGGGAAACAGAAATACCTGGCTCGCAGGCGCGGCAGGACGACCATCCCACAGGGAATCGATAAGATTTTCCGGTACGGGCACCAATTTGATCCTCTTTGCCCGGCATGCCTGCAGCAGCCCTTTCATCGCATCGGGCGTTACCAACATCGGATCGAAGCCGATCCTTGCCCCGACGGCGGCGTTTTCTACAATCACCGTGTGCATATGCACGTTCTTGTCGATGATGACCGTTTCAAAACACGCCGGATCAATCTGTCTTCCAATCTGATCCTTATAACGGCTATCGGTAAAGGCTATGGCCTTGTTTTTCAGTATAACCGCATCGCCCGCCGATCCGGTAAAACCGGTCAGCCATTCAAGCCTGTTCGCGCTTTCGGGGGTATACTCACACTGGAACTCATCGGTATGGGGAACGATATACCCATCGACCCCCGCAGCCGTCATAGCAACCCGCAGTTTTCCAAGCTTTTCCCTGCTGCTTTGCGCCTTTTTTTCTGTCATAATCGTTAATATAAGGGCTGATGGGCCATTTTGCACGTATTTTTACTTTACGGGACTATGACGAATAACGGCGCACATATCATTGTTTTCGGTAATGAGAAGGGCGGTTCGGGCAAATCCACCACCGCCATGCATACGGCTATCGCGCTGCTGCGGCTGGGGTACCGGGTCGGCACGGTAGATCTGGACGCGCGGCAGGGCAGCCTGACCCGCTACATGAAAAACCGCTGGGCCTATATCCAGCGTGAAAAGCATAATATCCCCTGCCCCATCCATATGGATATTGAACAGAGCCGCGCCCACAACGTTGCGGGCCGCAACCGCGAAGAGCAAGATTTTCTTTTCATGGCCCTGACGGAGATGGGGCGCGAATGCGACTTTGTCGTTGTGGACACGCCCGGATCGGACACGAACCTGAACCGCATGGCGCACGGGCGGGCGGATACGCTGGTGACGCCGCTGAACGACTCGTTTGTCGATCTCGACGTTCTGGGCCGCATCAATCCGGAGACTCATGAGATCACAGGGCCTTCCATATACACCCTGATGGTAGAAGAAAAGAATATCGAAAAAATAGAACGCGGGCAAACGCCTATTCATTGGATCGTCGTGCGCAACCGCATGTCGCATCTGAATGCGCGGAACAAACAGGAAGTCGCAGGCATTCTTGAAAAAATGTCTGTCACGTTCGGATTCCAGCTGGCGGCAGGCTTCAGCGAGCGCGTCATTTTCCGTGAGCTTTTTTTAAAGGGCCTGACGCTTCTGGATCTGAAAGAAGATGAAGGCTACAAGCTGAGCGTATCGGAAATTACGGCGCGGCAGGAAGTGCGGAGCCTTATCCGCGCCATCGCGCCGGAAAAGATAAAGGGATACGCGAATAAAGGAACCAGTCTGCCTGCCGCCTGAAAATCAATGCCCGTGTCCGCTGCTTTTTTCTTCATGTGAGGGTTCATGCTGCTCCATTTCAGGAGGCGCTTCATGATGGTCTTCGCTTTCCTGCTTTTGGTCAGCGGAAACCTCATGGCCTTTTGCCGCAACGGCGGCTGCGCCAAATGAAACGGTGGCTTCCACGATGTCATTCGGCGCGCCGGGGTAGGACGCCTGAAACCTGACATCCGCTCCGCCCGCCAGCCTGTGCAATGGCGGCTTGACGTTCCAGCTGTCAAACACCTCCCCTTTGGCATTACGCAACGCTATGCGCAGCTGCGGTACGTCAATGTCGCGCTGCTTCAGATTGACCACCACACCTTCTATGTTCAGAATGCTTCCGCCGCGTTCATCCGCCGATCTTAGCGCCGACACGCGGTCAAAAATGAGCCCCTCTCCCGAAACCGGTATCGCAATGCCGGCCAGTTCGTAAAGTTTTACCGCTGGCGACCACGCATGGCTTACCGGCCCGCGCGACATGAACAGAACCGCGGCAATCAGCAAAAATACGCCCGCAGCGGCCGCATAGCCCGCCAACGCGCCGTAATCCCGCGGCGGACCGGGCAGTGGCGGTTCGGTAATGACGGGAAGTTCCGACCCTTCCGGAATTGGTTTTACGGATTCCGGAATCGGCTCCAGTTCCTCCTCCGGCACAGGCGGAGGCGCGTCTTCCGCAGGCATCCCCGGCTCCTGAAACCATTCATGATCGCAGCTGGTACAGCGTACGCGCCGCCCTTCCCCGCTGATGGCGTGCGCAGGGACGAGGTAACGTGTCTTGCAGCTTTCACAGGTAACAATCATGCTCATGCCGTTGGCTGTTCCCAAAACCCTTATATATC
>JACQIJ010000062.1 GCA_016198545.1 Pseudomonadota bacterium | reverse complement strand
GGCCTATACAACGGCGATTATGCCCAAAAATCCTTAAAAAAGCCTTTAAATCGCCGCGAAACCATGTCATTTGTCATTGTATTCATTGGAAAAACAGCGAAAAAGGCAACCAAATGACCGCAAAAGCAGCCCAGAAAATAGCTCTTGTCGATGACGACCGGAATATTCTTACTTCTGTTTCCATGGCGCTGGAGGCCGAGGGGTTTGATGTCAAAACCTATAACGACGGGGAGCAGGGGTTAAAGGGTATCGTGGCCAGCCCGCCGGATCTCGTGGTGCTGGATATCAAGATGCCCCGGATGGACGGGATGGAGGTATTGTCGAAGCTGCGTGAAAAATCGGCTCTGCCCGTCATTTTCCTGACATCGAAGGACGACGAGGTGGATGAGGTCATCGGTTTGCGCATGGGCGCCGACGACTATATCACCAAGCCTTTTTCCCAGCGCCTTCTGATCGAACGCATTAAAACCCTGTTGCGCCGGCAGGCCGCGCAGGCGCAGCCTGTCGCGCCCGGCGGCGATGGAGGGGAAAGCAAGATCGTGCGCGGCCCATTGATTCTCGATGATATACGCCACGAATGCACGTGGAATGGAAAACCGGTCAGCCTGACGGTAACGGAATACCTGCTCCTGAAGGCTCTGGCCTCCCGCCCCGGTCATGTGCGCAACCGCGACCAGCTGATCGATATGGCGTATGGCGAGAATATCTATGTCGATGATCGGACCATCGATTCCCACATCAAGCGCGTCAGAAAAAAATTCCGCGACATCGATACCGCCTTCGACCAGATCGAAACCCTCTACGGCGTCGGCTACAAGTACAAGGAATAAAAAGTTTGACAATATGAAGTCCATTGTGTTTGGATGAGCGGATGTCGCATACGGTACACATCGCTTTCTGCAATCGTGACGCAGCCAGAATCTGGCGGCGCTAGCCGCATTTTTATTTCCCGACGAATTTAGGAGACGATATCTTTGCCGCTTTTCCGAAGCGGCGCGGATGATTCATCGCTCCTGCTGACAATCATTACAAAACGCACAAGACAAAACGCACAAGCGCATCCGCCTTTCATGAAAGGCGGCGGAGGATGCTTGTTTTCAACCAAAAGGAGAATAATGATGACGATGCTTTTTCATGCCTCTTCCCTTGAGGCGATAACGAGAATCCCCGATCGCCCGCTCGGCGCATTCAGCGACTATGTTGTGGAAACGCTTCCCGCGCGACTTGAAGACGGGGATGGGGAGGCAATGCGCCGGGGAATATATCCGTTGATACCGGAGGGCCTGACGCAAAATTTCAACAAGATCGCATTGCTTGATTTGAAGATGGTCTTCACGGCTTGCGGCCGCATGGCGGTGAGGTGCGGAACGGGGAAAGAGGAGTTCCTGAACCATCCTGTGCACCGGAAGCTTATGGAGGCGATCCGGCAGGTTTCGCCGTCGACGCCTTATATCATAACCTACGACGATATCGTGATAAACAACCCGGAAAGCGATCCGCGGGTTTTCACCACGGGACGGGTCGGATATTCAGAAAAGCAATTCTACCGGGGGCACCGGATTATCGAGGGTCATCTCGATGCTTCGATCGGGACTCTGAAGGAAGTTCTTTCGGGCGCGCCCTCTCCAATCCCGTTGCTTGAAACGTGCCATGAAAGTCTGCGTGGGGCGCAAAAAGCCCTTGCGCTGTTCCTGACCGAATTGCGGACAGAAGATTTTCTGGCCTTCAAGCCTTTCTTCGATACCAATGGCTATACCGGCGAGAAAGGACCTTCCGGCGCCTTTTCAGCCAAGGCTCCCCACGTCGACATCCTCGTTTATGGGCGCAACCTGCCGCCGGGCTGCGGTGAATATCTGAACGCCAACGCAGACTATTTCCCCGAGGGCGACCTGAAAGCGGCTCTGAACTCTCTGGCTGACGGCGCAAGTCTGTTCGACATGTGCCGGAATCCGGCGATGCAGGATTGCCGCGCGGTCTGCGGGCGCATCGCCGCATGCCTTGTCGGGTTTCGCAAGCTGCACCTGAAAACCGTTTTACGCCATATCGGTCAAGGCGCGCACGGATCGGCGGAAGGAAAATTCGCTGCCGGCTTTCTTGAGTCGAGAGTCCGCGCCTTTGAGGGGTTGCGCAAAGACCTCGACAACCTGTTCGCAGTCCGGCATCCGGGGTTGTCGCCATGAACGAAGAAACATTCACATTGTACGACCTGAAAGTGACTCTGGTGCACGGTACGGACGGAAAGCCTTCTTTTTCAAAGCAGGAGGAGGGGACTTATTTCCTGATGCAGGGAGAAAATTTGATATTTCCCTGCGGCGACCATTCTTTCCCGCTTTACGCGCTGGCGGCATTGCTGCCCATTTTGCCCGCAAAGCAGCGGCCGCTGGAGCCATCCGACTGGATGGCAACGGATTCAATGATAGCGAATCCCGACCCGCATTGCGGCACGATGTTCCTTATCCAGCGCACAGGAACACGCACGTTCCGCCGCAAGGATGTAACCGCTGTGTCAATGCCGGAGAAAGGAGAGGCATCATGATCCCGCGCTTTCCCCTTGCCCCCGGTTACGATATTTCCCGCCTTATCAAGGGACACTGGCAGATTGCCGCCGGGCACATGAAGGCCGGGCCGCTGCCGGATCATGACATGATAGCGGCCATGCATGATTTTGTTTCCGCCGGCATAACCGCCTTCGATGTGGCGGATATCTATGCCGGTGCGGAAGAAATCATAGGGCATTTCCTGAAGAAGACGGATTTTCCCGTGCAGGTGCACACAAAATACGTGCCCGACCACGATTTGCTGGCAACGCTTTCTTTCCGGGATACGGAGGCGGTCATTGACCGTTCTCTGACACGGCTGGGCGTGGAGCGTCTTGACCTGGTCCAGTTCCACTGGTGGGATCTTGCCGTCCCGGGATATGTGGAAACGGCCCTGCATCTGCGGGAGTTGCAGCGCGCGGGGAAAATCCGGCATATAGGCGTAACGAATTTCGACAGCGGCTCTCTCGGGCCTATACTGGAAGCGGGCGTAAAGATCGTCAGCGCGCAGGTGCAGTACTCCCTTCTCGACCGGCGGCCTGAAAAGACGCTGGCGGCGTTGAGCGGCGCCCATGATTTTCATCTGTTTTGCTACGGTACGCTCGCGGGCGGTTTCCTGTCGGAAAAATGGCTCGGCAGGGCGATGCCGGAAACGGATGAAAACCGTTCGCAGACGAAGTACCGCCTTATTATCGAGGAGGCAGGCGGGTGGGATGCGATGCAGTCTTTGCTGCGATCCCTGTCGGTTGTTGCCCGTGAAAAAAACGCAAGCATCGGTGATATTGCGATTGCGTACGTTCTTGCGCGTCCCCGCGTGGCGGCGGTGATCGTCGGGGCGCGCGATGCATCTTATCTTTCCGCCCTGAAAAGGGCGGCAGGGATCAGCCTCACGCCGGAGGAGACGGCCCGCATCGGCGCGGCTTTGGAAGGGCTGACGGATCTGCCGGGCGATATCTATGGTCTGGAACGCACGAGCGAAAGACATAAGGGTATTATGAAGGTCAACCTGAACCGGGCGGCAGGAAGGGATTTTTAATCGCGCGCCCTGTGCTATATTATGTTGACGGGCGCGCGCAGGCGCGCGTTTGGCCCATGAAAACCGCAGGACACTGATGCCGCCGCCGGAAAAAAAATCCGCGTATTCAGCCCGCCGCGATCGCCGCGGCGGGCTGACGCTGCGGATTTTGGCGGTCAATATTGTCGCGCCGCTTATTCTTGTCATCGGCGTCCTTTACATGGGGCAGTACCGCGACGGCCTGATCAAGGCCGAGATGGAAATCCTGCAGGTGCAGGCGCAGCTTTTCGCCGGCGCAATCGCCGAGGGCGCGGTGCGTCCCGTTGAAAAAGGCACGCCGTTCCTTTTCGCCCGGCCCGAGGAAATCGAAACGCTTGTGCCTGAACTGTCGCGCCGCATCGTCCGCCGCATGGGCGAAACGACAAAAAGCCGTACGCGCCTGTTCGATGTCGATGGCGAGCTGATCGGGGATTCGCAGCAGCTTTCCGGCCCCGGCGGCACGGTCAGCATCACGCCGCTCGGCCCGCCCGCGCCGAAGAAAATCACTCTTGCCCGCATTCTTTCATATCTGGGTGCAAAGGCGATGGACGCCCTGCCGAACCAGACGCCCCTGCAGCCATATCCCTATACGGCGTCCGACCGCATCAGTCATTATCCCGACG
This sequence comes from Pseudomonadota bacterium, assembly GCA_016198545.1. Lineage (GTDB taxonomy): Bacteria > Pseudomonadota > Alphaproteobacteria > Micavibrionales > Micavibrionaceae > JACQIJ01. The sequence goes on along the minus strand of JACQIJ010000062.1, from coordinate 1,558 downwards.
CGGCGGCGGCGCTGAAGGGCATTGTATCCGTCACCGCGTGGAAGGAACCGGACGGGCGGATCATGCTGACCGCGGGCGCGCCCGTCCAAAAGGAAAAACAGACGATGGGCGTCGTTCTCCTGATGCGCGACGGAAGCAATATCGAGGCGGCGATGGCGGATGTGCGTTCCGACGTGCTGATTGTTTTCATGGGTACGCTCAGCATCACGATTTTCCTGTCCATGTACCTTGCGGGCATGATCGGCCGGCCGCTCAAGCGTCTTGCGCGCGCGGCGGAAGCCATCCGGACCGGCAAAAACCGCAGCGTCGACATTCCCGATATGAGCCGCCGCGGCGATGAAATCGGCGATCTTTCCCTTGCGCTGCGCGAGATGACGCAGGCTCTGTGGGACCGCATGGATACGATCGATCGTTTTGCCGCCGATGTTGCGCATGAAATAAAGAACCCCCTGACCTCTCTGCGCAGCGCGGTTGAAACCGTCATGAAAGTGAGGAACGAACAGGACCGTACGCGGCTTCTGGATATCATTCAGCACGACGTGCAGCGGCTGGACCGTCTTATAAGCGACATATCGAACGCTTCCCGTCTCGATGAAGAGCTTTCGCGCGATGAAATGGGCACGGTCGATTTGCGCGCGATGCTGGAACAGCTTTCCGACATACACCGCGCGCCGATGGAGCGCGGCGGCGGATCGTCAGACATCGTCCTTGAAATCCCGCAGAAAAAAAGCGTCTCCGTGCGCGGCAACGAAGGACGTCTGGCGCAGGTGTTCGAAAACCTCATTGGCAACGCGCTGTCATTCTCGCCTTCCGGCGCCGCAGTGCTCGTACGCGTCTTGCCGGATACTGAACGGGTGAAGATAACGGTGGAGGATGAAGGGCCGGGCATCCCGGAAAACAAGCTGGAGGCCATTTTCGAACGCTTCTATTCCGAACGTCCGCAACACGAGGATTTCGGCGCCCATTCCGGCCTCGGCCTGTCGATCGCGAAGCAGATCGTCATCGCGCATGGCGGGGAGTTATATGCCGAAAACCTGAAGGACGGCGATGGCAAGGTCGCCGGCGCGTGCTTTACGGTGATTCTGGAGGCAGCGATATGACCGGGGAAAGAATCATCATTGTTACAGGCTTGTCCGGAGCGGGCATGTCTTCCGCGCTGAAAGATCTTGAGGACATGGGGTACGAGGCGTTCGATAATTTTCCGCTTTCCCTGCTCGATGCGCTGGCCGCTGATCCGGGCGCGGCGGGCAGGCCTCTGGCCGTGGGCATCGACACGCGCTCCCGCGGGTTCGATCCGGCCGCCGTGCGGGATGCGGCTGAACGATTGTCCGCGCGGTTGCTGTTTATCACGGCGGATGAGGTGGCGCTGCAGAAGCGTTTCACTGAAACGCGCCGCCGCCACCCTATGGCGAAGGATCGTCCCGTCGCCGCCGGAATCAAGGTGGAGCAGGAACTGCTCTACAGCCTGAAGTCTTCCGCCGATGTACTGGTCGAAACGACCGATCTGTCGGTTGATGATATGCGGCGCGTGCTGGAAGGGCATTTCGCCCTGTCGCTC
>JACQIJ010000061.1 GCA_016198545.1 Pseudomonadota bacterium | reverse complement strand
GCCATCATGGGCCGCGAAAACACTCCGGAAGAGGCGGAGCACCTTGCCCACGTTACGCAACGCGGCTAACATGATTTCCTAAAGTTCTGATTCATTTTGCCTTTTTGGGGGGTTCCCATCAGTCCGACCCATATACTGATAAATATCATCAGCGCCGTAGCGTTGATGCTGTGGAGTCTGAAGCTTGTACGGCTGGGAGCGACGCGCGGCTTTGGCGATGGGCTGAAGACGGCCCTGTCCGCCAGCACGAAAAACCGCTTTCTTGCATTGCTATCCGGCATGGGCGTAACCATGTTCCTGCAAAGTTCAATGGCAACCGTGCTTATTGTCACATCATTCGCTGGCCAGTCGATGGTTCCGACAGCGTCTGCGTTGGCCGTAATACTGGGCGCGGACGTGGGCACGACTCTTGTAGCCCAGCTTCTGTCGTTCGACGTATCGTGGCTGTCGCCTGCGGTTATCCTCGCCGGCTGTGTTCTTTTTTCCTTCGACAAACTGGGGAAGTCGAAAAATATAGGCCGCATTCTTATCGGGCTGGGATTGATATTGCTGTCATTGAATCTGATATCGGAAGCATCGGGACCGCTTAAGCACTCCGAGACCCTGCCCCTTGTTCTAAAACCCCTGCAGAATGACGCGTTCCTGGCTGTTATCGTCGCCGCATTGATAACGTGGCTTGCCCATTCGTCACTGGCAATCATACTGATGCTTATTTCCCTCACGGTTTCCGGGGTATTACCTGCCTCGCTCGCTCTGGTAATGGTTCTGGGCTGCAATCTGGGCGGCACGATCGCGCCCATGGTCGCCACGATAAAAGATTCCCCAGTCGCGCGGCGCGTTCCATTTGGAAATTTTTTGATCCGTTCAATCGGAATTCTCATCGCCATTCCGCTTTTGAGCCTGATAGAGCCGTTTATCGTCATGCTTGACGCCGATCCGGCGCGGCAAATCGTCAATTTTCATACGGCATTCAATATCGTGCTGGCGATCGCCTTCCTTCCCCTGACGGGGCTGGTGGCGCGTATCACCGAAAAAGCGTTTCCCGATAAACCCGATATGGGAGATCCCGGCCGACCGAAATACCTCAATGAAAAAGGAATCGACACGCCTGCCATCGCGCTGGCATCCGTCGAGCGTGAAACGCTGCGCATGGCGGACATCCTGCAGGAAATGATGGAGGACACGCTCAAGGCCTTTAGCGCGACGAGTGAAAGCTTCATCCACAGAATACGCGAAAAAGACGACATACTCGATCGTCTTTACGATTCTATAAAACACTACATGGCGCGTCTGACCCAGGAGTACATGGACAAGACTGAAGCGCAGCGTTACATGCAAATCCTGACCTTCGCCACAAACATAGAGCACGCGGGGGATATCATCGACAAAAACCTGATGCCCCTGGCCCTTAAGAAAATCCGTAATCAGGGGCGGTTTTCACAGGAGGGATTCCGGGAGATCGAGGGCATTCACAATGGCGTCCTGAACAGCATTCGCGCGGCGCAGACCGTCTTGATTTCAGAGGACCTTTCGCTCGCCCGCCAAATGGTAGAGGAAAAAGAAAAAATCAGGAAAGCGGAAATCGAGGCATCCGCCAGCCATATAGATCGCCTGCGCGAAGGCATACCGGAAACCATCGCCACGACATCGTTGCACCTTGATATCATCCGGGATTACCGGCGCATCAACAGCTATATGTGCGCCGTTGCCTATCCTCTTCTCGAGGAAAAAGGCCAGATACGCTCTACACGGCTGAAAAACGATTAAAACGGCGGCAGATCCAAAGCAAAAACTATTCAGTCAGATCGCTCCAAAGATCTTTCATTTTCCCCATAAATCCGGAAGATTCAGGGCTGTGCTTGCTGGCGGACTTGCCGCCCATTGTCTCATCCAGCTGTTTTAAAAGATCTTTTTGCTTGCCGGTCAGATTAACCGGAATTTCGACCGCAACTTCGATAAACATGTCGCCAACAGCCTCCGAACGCAGAACGGGCATCCCTTTGCCTTTCAGGCGAAACTGCTGCCCTGTCTGGGTTCCCGCCGGAATCTTCATTTTCGTGCCGCCCTTGCTGCCGATTGTAGGCACTTCAATTTCACCGCCCAGCGCCGCCATCGTCATCGTGACCGGTACGCGGCAGTGCAGATTTGCGCCGTCGCGCCTGAAATATTTATGCGGCCTGACGGCCAGCATGACGTAAAGATCCCCATTCGGCCCGCCCCGCGCGCCCGCCTCGCCTTCGCCTGCCAGACGGATGCGTCTGCCGGTCTCAACGCCCGCCGGTATCTTGACCCGCAATGTCTTTTCCTTGCGCACATGCCCTGCGCCGCCGCACACATTGCAGGGGTCCCGGACCACTTTCCCTGCGCCGCCGCATGTGGGGCATGTCTTTTCTATGGTGAAAAATCCCTGCTGCATGCGCATGCGCCCCTGCCCGGCGCATGTGGGGCATGCTTCCTCGCCCGTCCCGGGCATTGCGCCTGTTCCGCCGCACTTTCCGCATGTTTCATTGACGGGGATTTTTATATCCGCTTCCGTGCCCTTGTATGCATTTTCGAGTGAGATCTCCATCGTATACTGGATGTCGGAACCGCGCATCGGACCCGTACGCGCCTGACGTCCGCGGCCGCCCATGATGTCGCCGAACATATCCTCGAAGATGTCGGTAAATGCGCCGCCAAATCCTGCCGCGAAATCAGCGCCGCCCGGTCCTGCGCCGCCCGGCCTGAATCCACCTTGAAACGCAGCCTCGCCGAAGCGGTCGTAGGCCGCACGCTTTTGCTCATCCTTCAAAACGTCGTAGGCTTCGCTAATTTCCTTGAATTTCGCCTCAGCCTCCGGATTGTCTTTGTTTTGATCGGGGTGCCATTTCATCGCCAGCTTGCGATAGGCCTTCTTGATCTCGTCCGCAGATGCTTTTTTATCAACGCCCAGCGTCTCATAGAAATTCCTAGCCATGATGCATCCCGTCTGCCGCATAAGGCCAGAGAACTTCCTTAACCGTTAAAAAAAGGCGGCGCAGCGTTGCGTTCCGGGGGCCCTCCGCGGTGCATCGGGACATTCTCAGAAGAGTCCTGTTATACGCCTGTCGTTGCGGCCTGGTTTTAAGAACCGTATAGGCACGGTTCACCAGGACAAACATATCCTTCGCTTGCGCCCGGCTGCACGGATTGCGATCCGGATGCCAGCGCAGAGCCTGCTTGCGCCATGCGCGGCGTACATCTTCATCCGATGCGCGCGGAGATACATTAAGAATGTGGTAGTAAGTATTTTTCTTCATTTTATACCGCGGGGTCGCAGAAGGCGCGGAGACGTCGCTGGGACATTATAGGCGCTCCGCGCCTCTACGGTTAATTTTTATTTTTTATCTTCATCGTCCTCAAGCTCGAGATCGGTGAAGTCGGCATCCACGACGCCTTCATCCGGCTTCGGGGAATCCGCCTGTTCCGCGCCGGCATTATCCGGCGCGCCTGCAGCCTCTTCCTGCGCCTTGCGGTAAGCCATTTCACCGAGCTTCATTGATGCCTGCATCAGATCGTTCGTCTTGGTTTCGATGGCTGCTTTATCATCGCCGTCCAGGACTTCCTTGAGTTCCTTTACCGCGCTTTCGACCTTCGACTTCTCATCGGCGGGAATCCGACCGCCAAGGTCTGCCAGCGTTTTTTCCGTCTGGTGAATCAGAGACTCTGCCTGGTTGCGCGCCTCGATGATGCCGCGCTTTTTCTTGTCTTCATCGGCATGATCTTCCGCGTCCTTGACCATCTTCTCGATATCGGTATCGGAAAGGCCGCCGGAGGCCTGAATGCGTATAGCCTGCTCCTTGCCCGTGGCCTTATCCTTTGCGGTCACATGCACAATGCCGTTGGCATCTATATCGAACGTTACCTCGACTTGCGGAACGCCGCGCGGCGCTGACGGAATCCCGACCAGGTCGAACTGGCCCAAAAGCTTGTTGTCGGCCGCCATTTCACGCTCGCCCTGAAATACGCGGATTGTCACGGCGCTCTGATTGTCTTCCGCCGTGGAGAACACTTGCGATTTTTTTGTCGGGATTGTCGTGTTGCGGTCGATCAGGCGCGTGAACACGCCGCCCAGCGTCTCGATGCCAAGCGAAAGGGGCGTAACGTCCAGCAGCAAAACATCCTTCACATCGCCCTGCAGAACGCCAGCCTGAATAGCCGCGCCGTCAGCGACGACTTCATCCGGGTTAACGCCCTTGTGAGGTTCCTTGCCAAAGAACTCCTTCACCGTTTCGATCACTTTCGGCATGCGGGTCATGCCGCCGACCAGAACGACGTCTTTCACATCGGATGCCTTTATTCCCGCATCCTTCAGGGCAGCCCTGACCGGACCGATCGTCTTCTTGATAAGATCATCGACAAGGCTTTCCAGCTTTGCGCGGGACATCTTGATGTTCAGATGTTTCGGGCCTGATGCATCAGCCGTAATAAAGGGCAGGTTTACTTCCGTCTGCTGCGTGGAAGACAGCTCAATCTTCGCCTT
>JACQIJ010000071.1 GCA_016198545.1 Pseudomonadota bacterium | reverse complement strand
GGTACGCTTCGCCGTCTTCGTAAACCACGCGGCCATTGTGATAGACGGCGACCCAGCGGTCCGGATACCAATTTTTCTCATAGCCCTTCGTGAAGGCGAGATATGCTTACTTCCAGTCGAACGGTTTTTTGCGATCGAGGATGGGGCCGTTATCATAGAAATCGCGTGCAATCTGCGCGCCGAAGCGCGCGCATGTATGCATGTTCTGCGCGCGGATGATGAAATCCTCGCTATGTTTTTCATCATGGGTAAGCAGGGGGAGGTTCAGGCGGTTTGAAAGCGCGATGACGGGTTTGTCGTTTGCCGCGCCCGAGGGCATGGCGTCGTGAATCGTGAATTTTTCCCGCAGAAGGGATGCGCTGAAAGGTTTCATGGCAGCGTCAGTTTACATTTGAACAACAAATACAACCGTAGCACATTTTGCCGTAATCGAAAACGGAAAAGGCTTTGACGGAAAATGGTTATTCAGTTCCGAACAAGGCGTCGATGTCATCCTGCGACGACCCGGCTTCAACCGATTTCTCCACTTTGGCGAGTTCGGATTCCGTGATGTTGATTCCCAGCTTGGCCAGGGTAGTGCTGAGCCGTTCCTCGACCAGTTTCAGGTTGGCGATGGTCGTACGGATTTTCTGTCCCGTAAGGTCCTGGAAAGAGCAGGCTGTCATAATCAACTGAATGCGGTCGTTGATCTTGGCAATCGTTTCATCGCGCGTTTTTTCATCAGTCCAGTTTTTTCCTTCCCCAAGCAAGTTGACGATATTATCGGCCGAGTCGAGAATCTGGTTGGCGGCTTCTTCGGTTATTTTAACGACGGCATCCAGTTCCACGCCGGCATTGGCGGGGGAACTGCCCTCGCCGTGGAAGTTGATGGCTTTCAGAACCTCAAGTATTTCCATAAAGTGACGACGCAGCCCTTCTTCAGCCATATCGACCAGCTGGGACGTAGCGTTGACTTCCATCGACAGTTCATCAAAACGCCGGGCAACGAAGGTTTCCAGTTTCAGCAACTTTTCATTAACGCCTTCCACGACGTTACTGAGGTCACTTACGTTTTCAGAAGCGCTCATAAATAAGGCCTTTCCCTGTACCTGCATAACAGGCTACCCGATAATTTTTAAGAATTTGGAAACGCCGGGTCAATCGAAAGGTTTTTTATACGTTATTTTTTATACGGCAGCGCTCTCCCCGGCCACGCCAGTATATTTTCGTAACGTCTGCCCGGGACAAAGTCCGTCAGGCAGGGCGTTTCCCTGCTGGGTCTAATGCCGAAATAGCGATATCCGTCTCCGAAAATGGCCTTGCGGTTTTCCGGCGGGTCGAAATCGGCGCGCGACATGCGGCTGTACTCGAAAATGACCGCCGGGCGGCGCGCGCGCAGCGTTTCGCACAGGCCTTCGAGCGCTGGCTTTTCGAATCCTTCCACATCGATTTTTATCAATGTGGGCGCGATCCCGTATTCCTTCATGACATCGTCCCCGCGCCGGACGGGCAGTTTTAAGGAGGAACCGCCGTCTGCGCCGGCGAAGCTTCCGACGCCGAAATTGTCTCCCTTCGGCGCGCGGAAGGGAAGTTCAGCATCCTTATCGGACAGCCCGAACGGAAAAACTTTTACGTGACCGAAATTATTCAGCGCGACGTTTTTCTCAGCTCTTTCCCGGACGGCATGCCAGGGTTCGAAGCCGAATGCCTTGTCTGCGAGCGCGGCGGCGGCGATAAGGTGTTGCCCCTTGTTCGTGCCTATATCAAGCAGTACGGGGGATGCCCCATCTTGGCGCTGCCGTTCCAGTATCGCGCGCATGAGACGGATGGTGGCCGGTTCGTGCATGCCGTACATGTATATCTTGTCATCCATATGATTGCCGGTGGTTCCTTCGTATAGACTCCCAAAAAAATCGGTCCGGAAGGTTTGCCCCGCAGGCGGCTTTGGACGCATCTTCCCCGCCTTCTTGCGCAGGGTCAGCGGGATATGCGGGTTTCTGGTCAGTTTCAGCAGCATGCCTGCCCCTTTTTAACCGATGCCGCGCCGCGAATCCAGCAGGGCTGTTACAACGCGGCGCCAGAGTGTAGAATGACCGCCATGCGCGTTCTTTTCGCATGGGAAATGGGCAAGAATTACGGCCACGTGACGCAGATAGCCGATGTCGCGGCTGAATTGGCTTCGCGCGGGGCGGAAATATACATGGCCCTGCAAAGCCCGGCGGCGATGCGGCCTTTCGCGGGGAAGTTCGATTATCATTTGCTCCAGGCGCCGTACCATCCCGTCCGGCCGCCCCGCAAGGGGGAGGGGCGCATGATGCCGCAGATCTACCCGGATGATCTCCTGCCTTGCGGGTATGCGAATCCGGACGATCTGTCGGCCCAGGTGCGGTGCTGGCGTTCGCTTTACGATCTTGTAAGGCCGGATGCGCTCCTCACGCAGGCCGCGCCGACGGCGCTTCTGGCCGCGCGCGGCATGAAATTCAAAACGGCGCAGCTGGGCCGCAGTTACGACGTTCCCCCGCTGGATTCGCCGATGCCGCCGCTGCGGTACTGGGAGGAACCTGATAAAAAAAACATGCAGGCGCGGGAAGACGCGGTTTTAAAGAACATCAATGAAGCGCTTGAATCCCTGAAGCTCCCGAAGCTGAAAAGATTCCGGGACATGATGGAAACGGACATGACGTTTCTTTGCACGATTGCGGAGCTGGATCACTATCCCGAACGCAAAGGCGTCGAATATTACGGCCCGTTCGTAAAGACGGATTCCGGGGAAAGCTATAGCTGGAACAAGGGTGCGGCGAAGCGCATCCTCGCCTATATACGGCCGAACGGCGCGGGGTTTGAATCGTGCCTGAAGGCGCTGGCCAGCCTGCCGCCGGATCACGACATTATCGTCGCCGCGCCGGGCATTCCGGAAGGGGTGCGCAAAAAGCTGTCCAGAGACAACCTGGGCATCATCGACGGCCCTGTAAGGCTCGACAAATTACTGCCGGACTGCGATCTGGCGGTCAGTCACGGCAGTGCCGGCATTTGCTGTGCGCTTGCGCTGGCGGGCGTGCCGATGCTGATGCTGCCGGGGCATGTGGAGCAACTGATGTTCGCCCGCGCCGTCGGGCGTACGGGCGCGGGGCGCGGCCTCGTCGGCCGCTACGGGGGCAGGGACATACTCAAGCTGATGGGCGTCATGCTGACCGATCCGCAGTTCAGGGAAAATGCAAAGGCCCTCGCGCGCAAATACGCATCTTTCAGCCCGGAGGATCTGGCTGTCCGCATTGCCGATGAAATAGAGGCGGGTTGCAGCATAAAGTCCGCGCGGCGAAAGAAAGGATAAGCGCGCGCCAACGCGGCGGCGCGGTTTTCTTATAAGGGGCCTGTCGGGAATTTTAAGAACTGGTCGCCCCCGTGCAGGGTATTGAGGGCGTCCGCACGCACCCTTTCTCTCCTTGTCCTGTTTTCTCCGGTCTCTCCGCGTTTTCCGAAGGGAACGACCACGATCTGTCGCATTATGCTCATGTGCGCGAAATCGGCTTTCATTCTGCGGACATCGGCTGGTGAAATCGGGTTTTCGCGCTGCAGCTTTCGCCATGCTTTCGCGTGCGCGAAAAGATCCGCGAGTTCCTCCAGCGCCGCCGTGACTTCGGGGAAATCCTTGTAGCGTCTTTCCAGCATCGGTATGACGCGCCAGATCATTTCCCCCTGCTGTTCCTTTGTTTCTTCTTTCCGGTCGTCATAGATCCATATTCTGTCTTCAAGCTTGGAGATGAGGCCGGGAAAAAACAGGTCCAGAAATCCAGGCATATGCCGGCGCAGGCTGTTTCCGTCCGTGTCGATTGCACTGTTTTCGATTTTTTTGACGGCGATGTGCGCGTGCGCCAGAAGGGTTTTGAGCGCATGAACGGCGCGGTCGTAAATCCGATCGCGGTTTTCCTTTTCAAGCGGCGTGGTTTCCATGTCCCGGAAGGATTCCAGCAGATCGAAAATCTTTTTTCCGTCGGGGTTCGCGGCCATGCGTTTTCTCCGCCGGATCAGTTGGGATCGGAAGGAAGGAAAAGAAGAATATCGTACGAATTCAGGCGTCTTTCCGCAGACTTTTTCGCATTTTCAATCAATCTTTTCAGGGACGTCTTTTCAAGAATGTCCATGTAGAAAACCTCATGGGGCTCATAGTCGCGCGATGCCAGATCGTGAAAGTAGAAAGCTATATCGTCGACATCCGCCGCGCCTGCATTTTGATTTACGTTTTCCTGCCACTGATCGATATGAGGGAGTATTTTCTCAATCGTTTCCAGCGCCGCGCACAGGCCGGAAAAATCGCTGTAATTTTCCATCAGTTCCGGAACTGCATGGCGTATCATCGAGATTTCGGCTTCCCGGTCATAGGAAGCCTCATCATATTCCTGTTCCTGATGTTCTCCATCCTCGTCCCGGGGCGGAAGCAGTACGGTCAAAAAATCATCGATATAATTGTTCAAATTGTATTTTTCTTCCGCCTCCGGGCTGGAGTATTCGTTTTTAACGGCCAGAATATGCGCGTGCGCAATGATGGTTTTCAGCGCGGTCATAACGCGGTCGCCTATCCGCGCGTAAATTCCCGAGCAATCCTGTTTGTACGCACATTGCCGAAGCTGGGCGATTTGCCCGAACAACTCTGTAATGTCTTCACGGTATTCCATTTCCCGGTCTCCGTTACAAGGAAGGCTCTGAGGGCAGGAAGCAGACAAAGTCATCCGATTCCATGAGGGTTTCCGCGGATAGTTCCATGCAGATGCGGATTCTGCGGTCCTTTTCGTCGTCAAGAACCCGGCTGTGTGGAATTATTGCATCCATTCCGTTATCGCGCGTCAGGTCCAGGAATTCCCGCCAGACTTCCGCCAGCCGGGATGCCGGCACGTATTCCCGCACGGCCTGTTTCCAGCGGTCTATATGCAGAAGCAGTTCTGAAATCGTTTCCAGCGCGGCGCAGACGTTCGGAAAGTCGCTGTATTTTTTCATCAGGCCGGGGATTTCCTTATTTTTCAGCATGCGGATATAGAGGCGACTTTCCGTCACGTCTTCTTTCGGATCGTCGTATGCGAAATCCCCATCCTCAATTTTCCTGAAGGAGGGAAGAAGAGCATGCATAATCCTCAGGAAACGTTTCAGGTCCAGAAGTTCCGGATCGCCGCGGCTGTTTTTTCCGTTCATCATGATTCCAATGTGGGAATGGGCGGCGAGGGTTTTCAGGGCGGTCATGACCGTGTCGCCGATCCGGTTGTAAAGTCTGACGACATCCTGCGTCCGGCCACCGGGCGGAATGTGGGCCATTTGCGCGAAAGGTCCTGAAAGTTCGCTTTGCCGGGTCATGTACTCCTCTTTATCAGAGGGTCAGCCTAAAGGAAACATATTATTATGTC
>JACQIJ010000088.1 GCA_016198545.1 Pseudomonadota bacterium | reverse complement strand
GCGTTTTTGCGCCCAGACTTCAAAACGCCTAATATTTTGATGTTATTGCGTTTTTTTTACTAAAATCCTCCCTATTATTAAAGGATATTTAAAATGACCCTGCTATGATGAAGGAATAGGGTACTCAGGGCAGGGTAAAATGAAAAAAAGCATTATTGCGGTATCTTCTGGTTACCTTCGCGATATCATCGGCTCCATCATGCCGCTGACGGCAGTCATGCTGCCGCTCATTCTCGGCATGGCGGGCGTCGGCTTTGACATGAGCGTGTGGATGATGAATCGCCGCGACCTGCAGAGCGCCGCGGACGCCGCTGCCATCGCCGCGGCATGGGAAATCGCCAACACTTACGGCATTACGATGCCCGCCGATTTCGACCCCGATACGGACGGAGAAGACGTGGCCGCCGGATATCCCGAATTTGCCGCCGTCAAAGAAGCCGAGAACAACGGATTCAATCCCGGCAGGGGTGAACTGGATCTAGCGATCACTATTGACGAGGAAGGGCGGACAATGGTTTCCGCCTACATCTCCCAGGAAGACCTGAAATATTTCTCCAGCGTCCTTTTCAGGGGCGACGTCTACACAACTGCCGCCGCGGCATCGGTCGTCCTTGAACCCGTCGGCGACTATTGCATGCTGGCGCTGGAGGAAAGCGAAGACAGCGCCTTCGTCATCAATGGAAACGTCGATCTCGATGCCGTGGGATGCGGCCTTGCCGCCAATTCCAGCGGCGATTCGGCGCTAAACATCAATGGCGGCGCAGGAGATCTGATAGTCGGCGACGTTTCCGTCGTCGGCGGCATAAATGATGCGGACCTTCTCGACGCAACCAGCATAACGACGGGTTCCTCCCCGATCCCCGATCCGTACCAGGATCTGGAGATCCCCGACTATGACGAATGCACGGAAGATGAAATGGATGATGGAACCGTAAAAACGGCTGGCGGCGTGACAGTCTATTGCGGCGGCCTGAGCGTAAGCGGAACGCTGAATTTGACGCCCGGCATTTATATCATTGACGGCGGCGACTTAAGCGTTGGAAACAATGACGCGCTGACGGGCGAAGGCGTTACAATCATCCTGACCAACGGCGGCGGCAGCGACTATGGCGAATACGGATCAATGGACATCAAGGGCGCGCTGCAGATTTCAGCCCCCGGCGAGGACGATCTGGATTCAGACTGGGAAGACTTCGAAGGCATGGCGGTTTACGGCGACAGAAGCTCGCCCGACAGAGGAAACAACACCTGCCACGATATGAAAGGCGATGTCCTTGTCAATGGGGCATTGTATTTTCCGTCGCGCTGCCTGGATATCGGCGGCAACGGCAACGCCGATAGCGAAGGCTATTGTTCCCGCATCATCGCCACCACGATCAAACTTCACGGAAACCCGACCATAGGCAACGATTGCGAAGGATCGGGGGCCCGCGATATAGGCAGGATCAGGGTGCGGCTGGTGATGTAATGAAAAATCATGTCCTTGAAATCGCAAAGGATTCCTCCGGCGTCGCCGCCGTCGAGTTCGCCCTTATCGCGCCGGCGCTGCTTCTGCTGCTGATCGGCATGGTTGATTACGGCCTTTACATGAACTCCACCATGAAAATCGAAAACGTGGCCAGGGCTGCCGCGGAATACCTTTACGAAGGCGGAAACTCGGACAACCTCGTGGCGGACGTCTTTCTTCCCAGTAACCTTGACCTGACTGAAGATACTGTCGATGAATCGCTCAGTTATACTGCAAATTACTACTGCGAGTGCGTCGATGGTGATGCCGTGGAATGCGAGGACGCCTGCGGCGACGAGGAAGACGATGACTCCTACATGCGCCGCTATCTGGAAGTGCGCCTCAGCATGAATCATGAACCCCTTCTCTACTATCCCGGACTGGGAAGATCCATAAATCTGGGTGGATTCGTCAGATTGCAGGTAGAGTGAGCTATGAAACAGTTCCTGAAAAAATTTATAGATGATACGAGCGGCACAACGGCCGTGGAATTCGGACTGATCGCCATGTCCTTCCTCACCGTCATTTTTGGCATATTCGAAGGCGGGCGACTGATAATGATGCAAAACTCCTTTCAGTACTCCCTGGAGCGCGCCACCAGACAGGCACTGGTGAATGATGATATCACCGAAGATGAGCTGGCGGAGTACATAGCGGACGATATGGCCGTCATGATGCTGGATCCGGACAAAATCAACATGGAAATCGGCTTTGCGGAATCTTCCGGCGTAGACTTTGTCGAAATCTCGGGAACTTATAATTTCTCACCCATGATATCCTATTTCCTGCCTGACAATTGGAGCAGCATAAATCTAGCCGCGAGCTCACGCATGCCGGTTATAGAATGCAGCATCGAAAACTGCCCCTGGAACTCAGAGCCCGTAGAAGTAGAAGAAGATGACGATGGCGCTGGCGGCAACGATGGCGGCGGCGGCGACGATGGCGCTGGCGGCGATGATGGCGGGAACGGGAACGGTTATGGGAACGGTAATGGGAACGGAAAAAAGTGATAAAACCCTCTTTTCCTGACGCGCACGCATATACATAATTTTATTGACTTTATCCACAGAAACTCTACATAATCCCCCCAACTTCACGATTTGGGGAGATTTTTATGGTCGCAGCGTCGCTTTTCCGTCTACCGGCGTTTGTGTATCTGCTTTCCCTGTCAGGTTTTTTTTGCGCGCCCGCGCATGCCAGCGATACGGTTCTGCCCATAAAGATAAGGATTGTCCGGTGTGTGACGCAGATTGAAAGACTTAACGTCTGTCATCAGGAGGGCATGTGCTGCGAATTCCTGGACCCGGACGCCGAGAACCCAATAAAGCATAAAGTTTCGTTTATGCAGTTTGCTCCCGAACCCGGCGGGGATAACGAAAGAGACGTTTACTGGCTCGGCCCTCGCATGGAACCGGCCCCATCGCAACCGGAAAACAGGTTGTAAAATCAGGATTCATCCCGCCGGAACTTAACCGCAACGGCGCACAAGCCTGCCGCCAACACCATGAGTCCAAGCCACCATCCCTGCCACAGACCGTATCCCGTCATGGCCACGGAAAAAATCATGACGAATGTCGGCAGGACAATCCTGTTTTGCTCCGCCGTCAGGTTTTTATAAAACCCGTACAACAGCGACAGAAACATCCCGACCGCGCACAGGATTCCCGTAAACCCGAACTCTATCCATATCTGAAGGATGAAATTATGCGGATGAAGAACGGTTTTGCTTTTCTTGTATATCTCTGCCGCGTCAAAATCCGTTATGAACCGGGTTGCCTCGATGCCGAACCCGTTCAGCGGCCTTTGCAGGGCGTAACGGGCAACGGAGTCCCATATTTCCATACGGATCGCCGCGTTCGCCCCGCCGCTGCTCATCGCGGGGATGGCATTCAGCTTTTCCGGAAGGCTGCCGAACATCCATACGGCAATCCACGGCGCAGCCATCATTCCCGCCGCAATGACCGCGCCAAACAGAACCCACGCCAGCCTGGCCCGGTACGGGAAAAGAAAATAAAAAATGAGGCCCAGAGCAAACGCCATCTGCACGGACTGGCTTTCTGTGACGGCGAACAAGAACAAATAGACAATCGTGAACAGAAAAGCGGCCTTTTTCCGGCCAAGACTTTCACCGGCGAAAGCCAGCGCCGGAAAAAGGCATACGGCGGCGGTGACGGCGCTGCGGTTCATGACCGAAGAATAGACGCTTTTCCCCTCCGGCGGCTGATGGATAATCCTGTACAGGGGGTAGTCCAGCAATATCTCGAAAGGAACGGACAATGCGCAAACAAGAACCGCTGCCGCTACAAGCGCTGTATAGGGTCGCACTTCCTCCGCGCGGAATGCCGCCGCCAAAGAGATAAAAAGAACGCCCGGAATCAGGACAAGAGCCAGTTTTCCTGACCTCTCCAACGCAAATGAAAAATCAACGGCCCACAGACTGCTGACTGCCGCCATGACTACAATCAGCAGAACTCCCCACAAAGCAGGCTTGAGAAGACCCGGCTTTTCCCCAAAGGCGCGCCGGTACGCAAAAAAACCCGCCAGCCCTATAACTGAAGGCCCGAAAGCGAGCAAACGGGGTGTTTGCCATGCCATAAAAATAATAAGGGCACTGAAGCCCGCGAAGGCCTGCAAAAGCCGTTTTTGCCCATTATTCTCGTCTGTCAGAGCCATATTTTATTGTCCGCCCTGCCTTTATAAGATATGAAGGTTGGCAGTAACACCGCGTTCCCGAAGGTATATTATGCGTTTTCCTGTAAATCTGACCAGACAAAAAAGAAACCTGCTTTTAAAGGTATTGGTATCCGCTGCCATTTTATTCGCGCTCTCATTACGCATCGACACCGATAATCTGTCCGAAGCCTTCTCTGTCCTGCGGGGATCGGAATACCTGCTTGCCGCGGCATTGCTTCTCATGATTTGCCAGAGTCTTATTCTGGCCGGGCGGTGGATGCTGTTCATCAACATGCCCGATAGAAAACTGAACTATGCCTCTGCGCTGCGCATCATCCTGGCGAGCCAGATTGCCAACCTGCTGCTTATCACATCGCTCGGCGGAATTGTCATGCGCATTGCCCTGACGACGCGGTACGGCATATCTATGCTGCGCGCCGCCTGCATGACCGCAGCCGACAGGTTCATGACTCTGATGGCGCTGCTGCTTCTGGGAACGGTCGCCCTGCCCGCGCTCGATTATTACATGGACAACAGACTGTACACCGCTGTCAGCACGACGATTTTATCGCTTCTGGCGCTATCCTTCATCCTGACACCCCTCGCGCTCGGCTTTTTCCTGAAAAAGTCCGCCCCGCCCGACAGAAAACTGGACTCTTTCATTTCATACATGCGGTCATTTCTATTTCGCCCCGATCTGTGCGCAAAAATTGTCATCACCAGCCTTGCCGCACAAATCGTCTATTTCGCCTCCATATACGCCGTCACCCTGCCCTATATGCACGACATGCCGTTTTTCGGCCTGATGGCGGTGCTGCCGGCCATTGCGCTCGTATCGAGCCTGCCGATCGGATTCGGCGGATGGGGAATCCGGGAGGGCGCTTTTATTTACGGGCTGGGGCTCATCGGCATTCCGATGGAACAGGCATTCCTGATTTCCGTAGAGATAGGAGTGATCGGCATGGCATCGACGATTCTGGCCAGCCTGCCCATGTTTCTTTCTTCATCGCCTGAAACCCTTCTGTTGTTCAGAAAGAAAGCGCCTGCCTGCCGGACGGCTGACTGAAAATGACTTCTTCGCGGATTTTTGCGATTGCGCTTCCCCTGCTGTTCATGGCTGTCCAGGTTCAATTTTCCTTTTTCACGAACGATTACAACAAAGGCATTCGCCTGAATGCCGGAGATTTTCTGCTCCCCCTGACCGGCGCCGCAATCCTGTATTCCCTGCTGAAAAAAAAATCCCTGTGGCCGCAATGGGACGTACCAGGCACATGGCTATGGCTGGCCGCCATTTCCGCTATTTTCACATACGCCCTGTTCAATTTTCATTTTCTGAACGATCAGTGGAGTCCCTGGGCGCTGATCAACAAATATGCCGGCTGGTACGTTCTGGCATCCTATTTTTGTCTGGGGGGATGGGTCGCGACAAACTCAAGCCCTGCCAAGAACGAAAAATTCCTGAAATTCTTTGCCACATTCTTTACCGGAACGACCTTCGCAGCGATCGCTTTCCATGCCGCCGATATGGCCCTGCCTGCCGGCCTTAAGGGATGGAAAATTCTTGAATCGGCGACCTATAAGCCACTCGACGTTTTGATGGGAAACAGAAACGCATGGATGCTGTTGTTCATAGCGGCATCCCTTCTGGTCTACTTTCATGAATCGATGAAAAAGCCTTTGATCCCCTTATGGAGCGCACGGCTTTTATGGAGCCTGATACCCTTTGCCTTCCTGTACAACAGCTCCCGCGCAGGGTGGCTTGTTTTCCTCGCATGCCTGCCGGCAATTTTCTTTGAAGACCGGAACCTTTTTGTAAAAAAGTTTCTGCCTGCGCTGATGATCGGCTCCATTACCATGGCAAGCTATGCGGCGCTTAACAAGCAATCGTTCCTGAACGATCACAAATATTATCATCTGACCCATGCAATCGTAAAAATGAACCCGGAAATGGGGCCGCGCACCGGCAATGTGCTTCCCCGCAAATATCAGGGAGACACAGTGCGCAAAAGCTCTTACACAGATGCCCTGGCCCTGTGGCTGGAGCATCCCGTCATGGGGAGCGGCCTAGGATCCGTGCTCGCACGACAGCAAGGCGCGGCGAACAACCTGCGGGATATCGTCGACTGCACGACATTATGGCTGCTGGCCGAAACCGGGATGGCCGGAAACATTCTTTTTATTTCCTTTTATTGCTTAAGCCTGACGGCTCTATGGCGCAGACGAAGCAACCCGCTGCAAAAATCTGTTTTTTATATCCTGATCGCATTTGGAATCATGTCTCTTGCGCATGAACTGCTGTACACGCGATTCCTGTGGCTTCTTATGGGGCTTGCCCTTGCCCGCTTTGCCGCCGCTGAATCAGACCGGCAATCAGTTCTCCGATAAGGCGGTTGGTTCCAGCCGCCCAGTGATTGTCATGCGGCACCATGCGCTCATTTTCAGACAGCAATGCAGAAGGTTTTTCCACGCGCTCCCGCCAGACCTCCCGGCCCGCATAAATGACTTCGCGGTCCTGCCTCGCAAAATCCTCGTAAAGGCCGCCTGGATCGAGAAGGACGAGCGGCGCGCCTGATGCCCTGCTCATGTTTTTCAGATTTTCAAATATCGCAGCCCGTATCGCCTGCCCGTCCGCGCCCGGCGCAGCGAAATCGTGGGCAAATCCCGAAGCCATGCCGGCGCGGACAAGATACCCCCACCCCCGCAACACAGGGCGCGACACCAGAAAGTAACTCCAGCCCATCTGGCCCGCGCCGATCATTCCGCCTGGCCACAAGCCGAAGCGCGCCGCCTTTCCAACCAGGCCGGCGGGCGGCGTGACCAGCTCTGCCTTTCCATCCAGCCTCTGCCAGAAACAGGGCTTCAGGATAAAGCGGGGTCTTTTTTTCCCACGGCAGACCGTCCTTTCCCAGTGCCCGCCATCGAAATAGACAAGGTAAGACGGCCTCAGCGAGACAAGATGCATTTCCGCAAGAACAATCGCCTGCGCCGCGCCGTAAGCGGGGCTGGCCACAATCGCCACGGGCCTTTCCAGAAACGCGCCCGCCTGCGCCGCAAAGCCATCCTCATAGGGGACGCCAAAGCCGAAGACGTTTGAATCGCCCAGAAACATGACTGCGCCCTCCGTCGGCATGCCCCCTGCCTGCGCCGCGCGGAAACCGAAATCGTCAGTAAAGACGGGAACATCAAAGGCGATGCTTCCGTCCGGCGCCTTGTGAATATGACGGACGGATGCGCCCGGTCTGTGAAACCATCCGGCTTCGTCGTCAAGGGCCCATAAAGACCCGTCAAAGGATGTCGGGAAGGTCAGCTTCTTGTAAGCGTAATACCCTTCCACGCACAGTAACGGAAACAGCGCGGGGATGCTGAAGGTTATAAGGTAAAAAACGAATTTCTTTAACACCAGCCCGGCTCTCCGCCTCTTGGCAAAATGAACGCCCTGTGCCATATCAGCACCATGACCTTTGTCGTACTGGATGTCTGCATCAGATGCAAATACACGGACTGCGTGGAAGTCTGTCCGGTAGATTGTTTTTACGAGGGCGAAAATATGCTGGTCATCCACCCGGACGAGTGCATCGACTGCGGCGTGTGCGAACCGGAATGCCCCATCAACGCCATCGTACCCGACAGCGACCCCCGCGCCGCCGCCTATCTGGAGCTGAATAGAGAATATTCTGCAAAATGGCCCAATATCACCCGGAAAAAGGCGGCTCCGCCCGATGCCGATGAGTACAAGGACCGAATCGACAAATACCCGGATTTGTTCAGTTTCAAGCCGGGCGAAGGCGACTGATTCTTTTTAACTTCAGAAGTTTAGAAACAGAAGTTGAAATTTTACTAATTTTGAGCTAGATTACCTCCCATCGCAGTGCAATCGGGCAAATGGGGAACAGGCGAGGACTTGGATTTCGGATAATATCCGATGATTCACATTAGAGACTTCTGATAATGCATTGCAAAATAAGAGTTTTTGGTTATCTTGTCCGGAAATTCTTTGGCTTGTGTAAAAAAACAACAAAGGGGTAAAAAATGGCAGGCAATGACAATGTCGAATTTAAAAAAGGTGATTATGTTGTTTATCCGGCGCATGGCGTCGGCCAGATTGACGGAATCGAGACCCAGACGATCGGGGGCATGGAAGTGAAGCTTTATGCCATTACCTTTGAAAAAGACCGTATGCGCCTGAAAGTTCCTACATTTAAAGCCAAAACGGCCGGCCTGCGCAAACTCAGCTCCGGCAACCGCCTGAAGGACGCTATGAAAACCCTTCAGGGCCGCGCCCGTATCCGCCGTACGATGTGGAGCCGCCGCGCGCAGGAATACGAAACGAAAATCAACTCAGGCGACCCGGTTGCCATTGCAGAAGTTCTGCGCGACCTGAAACGCTCGAATGATGATACGGAACAATCCTACAGCGAACGCCAGATTTACCAGAGCGCCTTGCAACGCCTGGCCCGCGAAGTTGCCGCCGTCCAGAAAATATCCGAGGACAAGGCCGCAACAAAGCTGGAAACCATGATGGGCAAAAAGGACGCCGGCAAGGACAAGGCCGCCGCCTGATAACAAATTTCACAAGAGTAGACGAAAAATGCCCCGCCCCGTGCGGGGCGTTTTTTATCCACATTGTGAATAAGTTTTGCAATTCCCTGATTTCGTTGTACAATGAAGTTGATTCTGGTAACGGAAGCCCTTCCCTTGTATTCACTCAGCTCTTTGTAAAACTGTGCAAGTAAAACAAGACGATTCACGCTTTGCCTGCCTAGGCAGCCCGCGCCGCATATGGGCCGTTTCGGCCGTACATGCTGAAATCGGGCAACTGATGCAGCTTCATGACGCCATCTTTCCTCATGTACGCCCCGGCGACAGATTGCTTTACCTTGGCAATTATCTTGGTTTTGGAAAATACCCGGTCGAAACAATCGATGAACTGCTGACCTTCCGCCGTTCGGTCATGGCCATCCCCGGCATGATGGCGGACGACGTCATTTATCTACGCGGCGGGCAGGAGGAAATGTGGCAAAAGCTGATGCAGGTGCAATTCGCGCCGAACCCTTCGGAAATTCTGCTATGGATGCTTGGCAAGGGCCTGTCCAACACGCTTGCGTCCTACGGCATCGATCCGCATGAGGGCATGAAGGCGGCAAGCGAAGGTACGATGCCCCTCACCCGCTGGACAGGCAGGGTGCGCGACGCCGTGCGCCGCCATCCCGGCCACGAGACTTTCTCCACGCAGTGGCGCCGCGCCGCCTATACGGCCGACAGGCGCATCTCTCCCCTTCTCTTTGTAAATGCGGGAATTAACCCTGCGCGCGCGCTCGAGGAACAGGGAGATTGCTTCTGGTGGGCGGGACAGACTTTCAATTCCATCAATGTTCCCTACAATCCTTTTTCAAAAATCATCAGGGGCTACGATCCTGCGCACGGCGGAATCAATCTGAACTGCGTTACGGCAACAATCGACGGCGGATGCGGTTTTGGCGGTGAGCTTGTCTGCGCAGGCTTCACGAACGAAGGTGAAGTCTTTGATATGGTTCGTGTATAACCATAATAATTACACAAAAAAATCACAAAACATGTAATCTTTTGCCACCTTCCGTACGTATATATCAG
>JACQIJ010000060.1 GCA_016198545.1 Pseudomonadota bacterium | reverse complement strand
GTGTGGGAGTTATCATGGATATGGACTTTATGAATGGAACCGGGAAACCGGTTTTCCTCTGCTGCAGGCTGTCTTTGGAGAGATGCGGCGTTTATCTTTCTCACCTGAAGGCTATCCTGCATTTGCTGACGCCGGGGACTTTACCCTCGGAAACGGCTGTGCAGGCTGTGATTTCGGGCCTTGAGCATGAAATAAGCATAAGCGAATCCCTGCTGCGGCAGGGGTGCGCTGAAAGCGGCTAGAATTACGATCTTCTGAATTTATTGTTAGCATGTATCCGGTAAACTGTTCGACGGAACGGTTGCCGGATTTTTCTTTGCGGCTATGGTCTTGTGGCCCGGTAAAAGTTAGAATATCCGGGAAGGGGAGGTTTTTCCGCCGATGTGGTTCTGGCTGATAATCTGGATATTGCTTTCTGCTTTTCTGTTGACGGTTTTCGGGTGGTCCATGGTCATCCTTTACCAGCAGAAAAAGGCATGGGCCGCATTCGGCAAAAAGCACGGCATGGAATATCATGCGGGAAAAATGACCGGCCCGCCCCTGCTGACGGGAAAACTCGGCAATTACAAGATATCGTTGTTCACGGATGCCCAGCGCACTAACGATGTGCGCGGTCAGCGTTTTGTAACGGTCGTGGAAATTGAAATGGGAGCAGGCATGCCGACGGCAGCCGCGATTGCGACAAAGGAATATGCCGCCTTCATTTCCACGCTCGATCTGGATGAGACATGGTCGTCGGATGACAAGGATTGGGCGGCCAGTCACGTTATCAAGACCAGGAGCGCTGAACGTCTCGTGACATACCTGACGCCGGAAAGACTGAAAGTCCTGAAAGTTCTTTTCGCGAAGAAAAACTCCATTTCCCTTTTATTTTTTGATGAAAATCAGTCCGTTCTGCGGATCGAAACGTCCGATCCCCTTCGCAATCCGGAACACATGGAAAAGATAACGTCGCAGTTGATTGGTCTTGCCGATAAGCTGAGACCGCCGCAGGCGGCCAAGGGAAGTCAGTTCTCTGAAACAACCGGGGAGAAAGAAAACCCGTAAGGCGGCAGGGTTACCGTGCCGCCGGTCGGCATTCCGGTTTGTTCCCCGGCGTTGAACAGGGCTGCGCCTGCGCTTTTTTTCAGGATTTTTGTTTCTCCTGACAGGTTGAAAAGGCACAGGATGGACGATCCACCCAGCGTGCGCGTATAGACCAGGATATCGTCATTGCCTGTTTCGAGAAAGTCGATATCGCCCCTGACAAGGGCGGGCTGCGTTTTTCTCCATTTCAGGAATTCGCGCGTGAAGCGCAGGGTGGAATCCTTTTCTTTTTCCTGCCTGTCCACAGCAAGCTTTGTATGCGCGCCAGGCACGGGCAGCCACGGCTTTGTCTTGCAGAAACCGCCGTTCTTTTTCCCGGCCTGCCACGGCATCGGCGTACGGCATCCGTCGCGCCCCTGCCAAAGGGGATACAGGAACTTGCCCCACGGGTCCTGTATGTCCTCGAATGCGATCTGCGCTTCGGGCAGGCCCAGTTCTTCGCCCTGATAGATGAAGACGGATCCATACAGGGAACACAGCAGGGCTATCAGCATTTTTGAAAAACGCGGGTTGTGCGCGCACGGGGATTTGTCGGAGAACCACCGGCTGGCGATGCGCGGCACGTCATGGTTTGAAAAGGCCCATGACGGCCATCCGTCGCCCGGCTGGTCCATGAATTCCCCCAGCGCGCCGTGGATTCGGGATGCGCTGGCCGTGTCGCCGGTGATAAGGCTGAAATTGTAGGCGGTGTGGATGCGTTTGGGGCCGTCCGTGTACTGGGCTGCCAATATGATGCCGCGCTCGCCGCCGATTTCCGCAACGCCCATGCGTCCGTCATACTTGTCCATCAGGGCGCGCAGTTCTTCCATAAATGCCAGCGTGTCGGGGATGTGGATGTCGTTTTCGTGCTTTTGCATCGAAAACGGCGTCTGGTGTTCAAGCCATGATGAGGATGGATTTGGATTGGACGGGTTGTCTTTTAGGGACGGGTCGCAGAAATAATGCAATGCCGCGTCCAGCCGGAACCCGTCCACGCCCATGTCGAGCCAGAACCGCGCCGCGTCGAAAATCGCCTTGCGCGCGCCGGGGCTGCGCAGGTTGATATCCGGCTGCTCCGGCAGGAAGTTGTGGAAGTAATACTGCCCACGCCGCACGTCGAATGTCCATGACGGGCCGCCGAAATGCGCCTGCCAGTTGTTCGGCGGGCTGCCGTCCGGCTTTGCGTCGGCCCATATGTACCAGTCCGCCTTCGGGTTGTCGCGGCTGCTGCGGCTTTCCTGGAACCACTTGTGCTGATCGGAGCTGTGCGTTAGGACGAAGTCGATGATGATTTTCAGGCCCAGCTTATGCGCTTTCGCCAGAAGTTTCCTGAAATCATCGAGCGTTCCAAACATCGGGTCGACATCGCAGTAATCCGCGACGTCGTAGCCGTAGTCCTTCATTGGCGATTTATAGAAAGGAGACAGCCAGATGGCGTCCACGCCCAGCGATGTCACGTAATCAAGTTTATCCGTGATCCCCCTCAGGTCGCCGATGCCGTCATCGTTGGAATCAGCGAAACTGCGCGGGTATATCTGGTATACGACCGCGCCGCGCCACCAGTCCTTGCTGGAAGAGTTATTACTCACCAATAGACATTTTTACTACTTTGTCGGGATTGGCCGGCGGCTCGCCGCGGACGATTTTATCGACGTGTTCCATGCCTTCCGTCACTTGTCCCCAGACGGTGTACTGTCCCGTCAGGAAGGAGCAGCCGTCATCGGTGAAGCATATGAAGAACTGCGAGTTTGCGCTGTTCGGGTCCATTGTGCGCGCTGCGCCGATCGTACCGCGGCGGTATTCGTATTTGCTGAACTCCGCTGGAAGGTCCGGGTATGACGATCCGCCCGTGCCCGTGCCGGTGGGGTCGCCCGTCTGCGCCATGAACCCGTCGATGACGCGGTGAAATACCACACCGTCATAAAATCCTTCCTTGACCAGTGTCTTGATGCGATCCACATGCTGCGGGGCGATGTCGGGCATCATCTGTATCGTGACACGCCCGTCCTTCAGGTCGAGATAAAGAAGGTTGCTTTTGTCCACAGGCTGCTCTTCCGCGCCTGCAAGGGTAGAGGCTGTCATAATGGCTACGCTCCCGATTAAAAGAAAAAAAGATCTCAACATGCTGTGACTCCGGTTGATTACTGCTGTACCGAGTCGTGCCATATGTTTGAGGCTATTTCAAGGCGCCGGCGGGTCGTCGGGCGCTTTTATACCTTTATTATGCTCATCGACCATATCCTTCAGCGTATGTTGTGTGCAGGCGCCGCAATGCGGCTTTTTTCCGTTGGAGCAGGCTTTGTACGTCTCTTTTACGGAAGTTCTCTTGTCGGGGATGCCTGAAAGAAAGGCGTTTATTTCATCATCTCCGAATGCATTACAGCTGCAAACAATCATTTTAACCCGCCTCTAAAGAGTACTGATTTGCTCCCATATTAGGTGAGTCGTTTCTATTTTCAAGCGGCTATGGGAAAAAAGCGGCGTTTGCCGTTCTTGCGCGGGGAGCGGAAGAGAGATCGTGGAAAACTTCCAGCCCTGCTGCGCGCAGGCGTTCCTCGCCGCGGCACTGTACGAAATGCAGCGGCTCTTTCAGGCAGAAGATGACGCGCGCGATGTCGCTGTCGGCAATATGCTCCGTGCACGATTTTTTTCCCGAAAGGCGCGGGTGGCACGGCTCCATAGATGAATAAATAGCGGCCCCCGTCAAATCCGTTCCCGCACGCCGCGCTTTTTCGATGGCGATTTCCTCGGCGTGCCAGTTTCCTTCCCACTCGCGGCTGTAGCCGGTCGAGAGGACGGCGCCGTCCTTTGACGCAATTAATGCGCCCACGCAATATGCCCTGTCCGTCGGCGGGCACAGAAACGCCAGTTCCGTCGCGCGGGCCAGCAGGGCTTTGTCCGCGGGGTTATACCAGAAAACGTCCGTTTCACCGTGACGTTCCGTTTTTCTAAGCTTCAGACGATCCTTGAAATCCTGCAAGGGCAGGTGCGCTGCGCCTTTGCTTCCGAGCTTTATGGGTGCGACGGCAACACGCGCTTCATCGAACAGTCCGGCTTCCAGAAACTGCGTCAGGGTGCGCGCGCCCCCTTCAACGAGAAGCCTTCCCATGTTGCGGTTTTCCAAGTCTGCTATTAAGCCGATAAGGCTGTCCACATGAACCGGCGTTGCTTGGGGTAGCAACAGATTATTTTTCTTTTTGGTATGATAGACGATCTTTTTCCCGTTTCCTTTCATGAAAAACCGCGATGACGGATCCATGTCTCCCGAGGAAGTCAGGACAACCTTGACGGGGTCTGGTGGCAGTCCCCTGTCAATCCGTTCCTGACGGGCTTGTTCATCGCGCGTGCAAAGAGAGGGGTTGTCCTTGCGCACGGTTTCCGCGCCCACGAGGATGGCGTCGCATGATGCGCGCAGTTTTTGAATCTCCGCCAGATCTTCGGGGCTGGAAAGGATAAGCCGCCGCGGCGATGAATCGTCGAGATATCCGTCTGCGGACATCGCGCAGGACAGGATGATTTTCAACGGAATACTCTGCCGAATATTGCGTCGGCGTGGCGGATATAATGGTCGTAGTTGAAAATTTCATCCAGCGCCCTGCCTAGTGCCTTCGTCACGTCGCCATCCTTTTTGAGAACGGCAAGGAATTGCTTTTTGCCGTTGCTTTCCCAGACTTCCATCGCGTTGCTCTGGACGATTTTGTAGGCGGTTTCGCGCGCGATGCCTGTCTGAGTCAGGGCCAGCATGACCCGCTGGGAAAAGACGAGGCCGCCGGTGCGCTCGAGATTTTCTTTCATCGCATCCGGGTAGACCAGAAGATGGTTGATGACGCTGGCCATGCGCATCAGGGCAAAGTCCAGCGCGATGCAGGCGTCGGGGGCCATCACGCGTTCCACCGACGAATGCGATATGTCGCGCTCATGCCACAGCGTTACATTTTCCAGCGCGGGCGTTACGGCGGCGCGCACGATGCGCGACAGGCCCGTCAGGTTTTCGGACAGCACGGGGTTGCGCTTGTGCGGCATGGCCGACGATCCTTTTTGCCCCTTGCCGAAATGTTCCTCCGCCTCCCGCACTTCCGTGCGCTGCAGGTGGCGGATTTCCGTGGCCAGGTTTTCGACGGATGCGGCGATGACGCCCAGCGTGGCAAAGAACATGGCGTGCCGGTCGCGGGGAATGATTTGCGTCGCCGCCGTCTCCGGTGTCAGGTCCAGATTCTTCGCGACATATTCCTCCACGGACGGGTCGACGGTGGCATATGTCCCGACCGCGCCCGAGATTTTGCAGGTGGCGATATCCGCGCGGGCGGCCTCCAGCCTTTTGCGCGCCCTGTGGAAGGCGGCGTAATGTCCGGCCATTTTAAGGCCGAACGTCGTCGGCTCCGCGTGGATGCCGTGGCTGCGCCCGATGCACAGCGTGTCCTTGTGGTCATGCGCCTGTTTTTTAAGCGCGCCGCACAGCGTATCGATGCCCTTTATCAGAAGGTCGGCCGCCTGCGTCAGCTGCATGGCGAAGGCGGTGTCCAGAACGTCCGACGACGTCATGCCCTGATGCATGAACCGCGCTTTCGGACCAACCTTCTCCGCGACGCTGGTCAGGAAAGCGATGACGTCGTGCTTCACTTCCCGCTCGATTTCGTCGATGCGGGCGATGTCGAACCCGCCGCGCGCGCGTAAGGCCTTCGGCGCGTCTTCCGGGATCGTCCCCATCTCCGCCATTTTCTCGGCGGCCAGCGTTTCGATTTCCAGCCAGATTTTGAACCGGTTTTCCGGTTCCCATATAGCGGTCATTTCGGGGCGTGAATAGCGCGGTATCATCGCTAGAACCTAAAAGTCCTGCATCTGAAAATCAATGGTCAAATGATCTCAGTGGAAGCCCTGGCAATGAGTCTGAATGTACTTCTCAGACATTTCCCTGTGCGGATTGTCGCCGCCTCCGCCTTTTTCCATCGCGGCTTTGCAGCCCATGACCAGCGCGTGAAGGACGGATTCGGAAGCGACTTCGTTAAAGCCCTTGGAGGCGATCTGGACCATATCGACTTCATTTCCGTTATTATGGATCTTGAAATAGGCGACATTGCCTTTTGAGAAATCGTACCGTGTCAGATTGATCGGCGCATGCTCCGTTTCGGGGATAACGAGTTCCTCTACCGTGTTTGAATTCGTAAGGAAATACGTCCTGTTTGCGCCATCAAAGGTAAAGGGCGGCGGAAGTTCCATGCCCGGCGCCGCATGTGCTGTCGCTGTAAACACGATGGCCAGTCCGGCTGCGAGAAGGCCTCTTTCTGCTGCTTTTTTAAACATGCCGTTCTCCCCCTGTTTCCGTATCCCGTACCATAGAGGCCGTCCGCAATTCTGTCAACTTATGTGCGTCCGGGATGCCGCCACCCTGCGATTCCAAATTTTTCGGGCAGAGTGGTGGTCTTTTCGGATTATCGTTTTACAGGGAAGTGGTAAAACAGAGAAACCATCGGCTGCACGTAGAATTCCTTGTCCTCCGTAACGGGAAAACTGACCCCGGCCCCGATCATCAGGTTTTTGTGTCCGGGCGGAGTCCATGTCAGGCCGGCGGTCAGGTTCGCGCCGTTATGGCCGTCTTCTTCCCCGCCGCTGACTTTTTCTCCGCCGGCTTCCAGCAAAAGGTTTAAATCGTCCGTTGCGCTCCAGCCCAGCGCAATGTTCCAGCCGATTTCATTGTTCGCGGCGTTGTCGTCTTTTTCGTTGACGGGAAAGCCGAGTTCAGCCGCGGCGACGGCCTGAAACCGCCCGGTTTTGTATCCGCCAATCAGGAAAGGCGCGACCTCCATTTCATGGTCGGATCCTATGCCTTTTTCCTCGTCGCCGGAAGGAAGACCGACTTCCAGTCCGCCGCCTATCAGAACGCCCCGGCTCGCCAGCGAATGACTGACAAACTTGACGGCGGCATGAATGTTTCCGGTGTGATTGTCGTCGGGGCCGCTTTCCTCGCTGCGCCAGACATAAGGAACGGAAACCTCTATTCCCGCCGATCTGCTGAAGGCATACTCGCCGGTCAGCCGCGCCGTATGGGTCTTGACCTTGCCGTCGTCCTCGTGATGGCCGGGGGCGTTCTGCCAGATGTAATCCACGCGCAGTTTCGTGTCCGTTTCCGGGGATTCAGCCGTCAGGGGGTGGTTGAAATGCAACGCTTCGTCCTTGTGCGCCGATGCCGGAAGGGGAAGAAGGGCTGCGATAGCGGCCAGCGAAATTACAGTTTTTTTCATTGTGTCTCTCCATGATGATCGTGATGGCTGACGCGCATGCGCCGCCGTTGAAACAAAAAATTTCAGATGCGTATCAGGAGAGGATCGGCGGCCCGCGCGGCGGCAGGGGCCGCAGAGCATAGAGTTTTATGATTTCCGGACGTGCTGCCGGTTCAGAAACGCGGTAATCGTGCGTGGGCGCTGTGGCATCCGGAATCTTTGCGCCAAGGAATTTGATTTTGGCAAAGGCGAAACAAAAAGCGCAGTCACTCGCGGCCTTATGCTGTTCGTCTTTTTGCGGGACAGGGCCGGGGGCGCGCCATTCTATTTTTTTCAGGCCGTAGAGCGTGCATATTTCGATAACGGATTTTACTTCCCCCCTGATAAATTTGCAGGCGGGGGAAATCGCGCCCGTCAGCAGAGCGGCTATAAGGAAAGCATGAATAATAAATCTGTTCGTTACGATAGCGGGCATATGTCTCCGAATCGATTCTGGTAGTATTTATATCCAGAGGCGGCATTCGGGACAATGCCGCACGTTGAGTCCAGGGGGTGTTTTTTATGCTGCCGTCATCGTTTTTTGTTCCCCTGATGACCATCGGTCTTCTGGTTTGTTCGAATGTTTTCATGACATTCGCGTGGTATGGCCATTTGAAATTCAAGGCCGCGCCTCTTCTGATCGTCATTCTCATCAGCTGGGGCATCGCATTTTTTGAATACTGTCTGCAGGTTCCCGCGAACCGTTACGGTCATGCGGTGTTTAGCGCGGCGCAGCTCAAGACCATCCAGGAAATCATAACGCTGATCGTTTTTGTCGGGTTTTCCGTCTGGTATCTGCATGAACCGGTGCGCTGGAACCATCTGGTCGGCTTTGGGCTTATCATCGCCGCCGCATTCTTCATATTCAAAAAATGGTAACCATCCGGGAACTGTGCGCGAATGCTTCCAATGAAAGGACATGCTTATGCGTTTGATCATGATGTTTCTGGCGGCGGTTTTTCTGTTGTCGCCGGCAGCGCGCGCCGAAAGCCCGGCTTTAAAAACCGCAATTTTCGCCGGTGGCTGTTTCTGGTGCATGGAGTATCCGTTCGACCGGCTTGACGGCGTGACGGATGTGCAGTCCGGCTATGCGGGCGGCGGGGTGGAAAATCCCACTTATAAAGAAGTGTCCGATGGTGGCACGGGGCACAAGGAAGTCGTGCAGGTAACGTACGACTCGTCGAAGATATCCTATGCCCGGTTGCTGGAGGTTTTTTGGCGCAACATCGACCCGTTCGATGCCGAAGGGCAGTTTTGCGATAAGGGAAATCAATATGCGTCCGCAATTTTTGCCGCGGATGATGAAGAAAAGCGTTTTGCCGCAGAGTCGAAGGCGGCAATTGAATCGCGGCTTGGAAAAGAAACAGTGACGAAAATCCTGCCCGCCGCGAAATTCTGGCCGGCGGAAGAATACCACCAGGATTATTACATCAAAAATCCGTGGAAGTATAAATATTACCGCGGCGGGTGCGGGCGCGACGGCCGTTTAAAAGCCGTCTGGGGCGATGAGGCGGGCGGGGAAGAATAAAAGAAAAATCCATATTTCTCTATCACTCCGCTTCTCCGCGTTAAAAACATAAACGATTAAAAACCACGGATGAACACAGATAAACGGCTTATCCGTACTCATCTGCGTCTATCTGTGGTTTTTTCTTCCCGTCACTGTGAGAAGTGAATCGGCGGAGCAATCCGGATAAATTACGCCGCG
Source organism: Pseudomonadota bacterium (assembly GCA_016198545.1). Lineage (GTDB taxonomy): Bacteria > Pseudomonadota > Alphaproteobacteria > Micavibrionales > Micavibrionaceae > JACQIJ01. The sequence goes on along the minus strand of JACQIJ010000060.1, from coordinate 24,476 downwards.
GCCGTGCTCGCGCCCTTGCCGCGGACGAGATCCGAATACGCTTCCATCAGGCGTTTGGTCACGGGGCCGGTTTCGTATTCGCGGTCGTCTATTTTTCCAACCGGCGTGACTTCCGCGGCTGTTCCGGTAACAAAGATTTCATCAACGCTTTTCAGGTCTTCCGGCATGATTGTGCCTTCCTCAAGCGGGATTTTCATGTCCTTTGCCATCTGCATGATCGTCTGCCGCGTGATGCCGTTCAGAAAGCATTCGGGCACGGGCGTCTTCATCGCGCCATTTTTTACGATAAAAAGATTGGAGCCCGATGATTCGGCGACGCGTCCCTTATAATCGTGCATCAGCACGTCGTCGTATCCGTCGCGCTCTGCCGCGTGCTTGGCCATCGTGCCGACCATATAGATCCCGGCGGCTTTGCTCTGCACCGGCATGGAGCGCGGATCGGGCCGTACCCATTTCGATGTTTTTAGCGCGATGCCTTTCCCTTCGCCACCCTTGGGGAAGAAGTATTTTGGCCACGGCCAGCAGGCGAAGGCGACATGAACCTTGCATTGCTGACCGGAAATGGCGAGCTGTTCCGTGCCGCGCCATGCGATCGGGCGAATATACCCGTCTATGATTTCGTTCGCTTCCAGCACCTCGCGTGAGGCGTTTTCGATCTCCTTTACGCTCATTTGTATTTTCATATCTATCAGGTCGCCGGAGCGTATAAACCTTTCCGAGTGTTCGCGCAGTTTGAAGATGTTGCCGCCGTAGGATCGTTCGCCCTCGAAGACGCTTCCCCCATAGTGCAGCCCGTGCGACAGAACGTGCAGCTTCGCATCGCGCCAGGGCAGCATTTTACCGTCCAGCCAGATGTATCCGTCGCGGTCGTCAAACGGGATAAGGGGGGTGGGCGCAGCCATGAAAACCTCTTTTTATTGCAATGATAAAGTCGTATGAATAAAAGCAGAAATGAAGGCTCTTGAAAACAGAAATCTGACCGGCGCGCCGCATATCCTTGTCATCGACGATGATGATCGGATACGTGCGCTGGTGACCCGTTTTCTGGGCGAAAACGGCATGGTCGCCTGCGAGGCCGCCGATGCCGGAAACGCGCGGGAAATTATGAAACGCCTGGCCTTTGATGCGCTGGTCGTCGATATCATGATGCCAGGAGAAAACGGTCTTGATTTTACAAAATCCATTCGCAAGGCAGGGAACGATGTACCCGTGCTGTTGCTGACCGCGCTGGGCGAAGCGGAAGATCGGGTAAGCGGCCTTGAAACGGGGGCTGATGACTATCTGCCGAAGCCGTTTGAGCCGCGCGAACTGGTCTTGCGGATTCACTCCATTATGAAACGGCGTCCGCCGCCCGTTGTCGAGGAAGAGATGCTCCCGTTCCGGTTTGGCGGCTGGTTGTTCGATCCCGGATTGAATGAGTTGCGGGACCGTGGCGGGAAAATCCTGCGCCTGACGACGGTAGAGGCCAATCTCCTGCGCGCGCTGGGCAGTTGCCCGGGGCGGATAGTGACCCGCGAAAAGCTGGCTGTTTTGTGCGGAATGGAGGATGTTGGCGCGCGTACCATCGATGTGCAGGTTGTCCGTCTTCGCCGTAAGGTCGAGGACAATCCGCGGGAGCCGCGCTGGCTTCAGACCGTGCGCGGCAAGGGCTACCGCCTTGTCGTGGAAAGCGTTTGAGGCGCGGTATGGGATTTTCGCTGAAAAAAGTCATGCCGCGGACGCTTCTTGGCCGCTCCCTGATGATCCTTATCACGCCGGTTTTGCTTATACAGGTCACTTCTACCTATATCTTCTTCGACCGGCACTGGGACAAGATGACAAGCCGCCTTTCCTTCGCCGCTGCGGGGGAGATTGCTGTCATCGCCGATCAGATAGAGCAGGGGGATGCCGATGAGAAAGAGCTAAAACTTGTTTCGGGCTATGCCGCCCGCCGGCTTGACCTTCTAATTAGTTTTGAAAAAGGCAAGCTGCTGGAGGATAGAGTCAGGGAGGGCGGCGCCAATAAACTGAAGTCCGGGGTGGCCGAAGGTTTGGCGCGCGCTCTCGATTCCCAGTTGCGCCGCCCTTACGAAATCCATGCCGACATGCAGGAGAAATGGGTGGAGGTGTCGGTACAGCTTGAAGACGGCGTATTGCATGTTTCCATGCCGCAGAGGCGCATGTACTCTTCTTCAGGCTATATTTTCCTTTTGTGGATGATAGGCATATCCATCGTTCTTTTGGCGATTGCCATCCTGTTCATGCGCAATCAGATAAGGCCGATACGGCGGCTTGCAGTCGCCGCCGACCGCTTCGGGCGCGGAATGGACGTGCCGGCAACCTTCAAGCCCGAAGGCGCATGGGAGGTGCGCCAGGCTGCGCGTTCTTTCCTCGAGATGCGCGAGCGTATCCGCCGCCAGATGCAGCAGCGCACGGCGATGCTTGCCGGCGTCTCCCACGATTTGCGTACGCCGCTGACGCGTATGAAGCTGCAGGCGTCCATGATGGGCGACAGCCCGGATATCGATGCGCTGAAATCGGACATTGCCGACATGGAGCGTATGATAGATGCCTATCTCGATTTCGCGCGCGGGCAGGGCGGCGAACAGGCTGTGCGCACCGATCTGCGCGAGATGATGGAAGATATTGCGCTGAAATCCCGGCGGCAGGGAATGGATGTTGAGCTGACCGTTGAGGGAGATTTATCCATCCAGTTGCGGCCCGTGGCGTTCGAGCGCTGCCTGGTGAATATTACAGGCAATGCGCGCAAATACGCCCGGCATGCATGGATCAATGCGCGGCGGACGGAAAGCGGAATTGCCATTGCCATCGACGATGACGGACCCGGCATCCCTGAGGATCAATATGAGGAAGTCTTCAAGCCTTTCGTGCGAGGGGAACCGTCACGCAACCCGGCGACCGGCGGCGTGGGGCTGGGTCTGCCGATCGCGCAGGATATTGTTCACGGCCACGGCGGGCGGATCGGCCTGGCACGCAGCCCGCGCGGCGGCCTGCGCGTTGTCATAGAATTGCCGGTCTAAAGGATCGTGTCCAGTCCGATGTCGAGCGCGGGCGCGCTGTGGGTCAGGGCGCCAATGGAAATCATGTCAACGCCTGTTTGCGCCGCGGCGCGGACATTTCGAAGGGTAATCCCGCCCGAAGCTTCGGTCAGGCATTTTCCTTTCGCCATTTTCACCGCCAGCCGCAGCATATCGGCGGGCATATTGTCCAGAAGAACAACGTCTATGTCGTGCTGCAGCGCCTCTTTGAGCTGATCCATTGTGTCCACTTCGACTTCGATTTTCACTTTTTTTTCTGTGAAGGATAATGCTTTTTCGATGGCTGTTCCCACGCCTCCCGCGGCGGCGATATGGTTGTCCTTGATAAGAACTGCATCGTAAAGCCCGAAGCGGTGGTTTCGGCCGCCGCCGCATCTGACCGCGTATTTCTGAAAGATGCGCAGGCCGGGCAGCGTCTTGCGCGTGCACATAATGGAGGCCTTCGTTCCCGCGACGGCCTCAACATACTTTCCTGTCATCGTGGAGATGCCCGAAAGATGCGTGGCGAAATTCAGCGCCGTCCGTTCCGCTGTCAGGATCGAAGCCGCCGGCCCTTCGATGCTCAGTATATCCTGCCCCGGCGCGATTTTGCCGCCATCCCTGATGTGTGCCGTGATTTTCAGGGACGGGTCGACGGCGCGGAACGCAGCGGCGGCGATTTCCCCGCCGCACAATATGCCTTCCCGCCGTGCGCGCATGACGGCCTTCATTGCCGCGCCGGGGGGGATGGCGGCCGCCGTCGTGATGTCCCTGCCGCCGCCGAGGTCTTCGGCCAGTGCGCGTTTTATGGCGTTTTCCACGGTTCGGGCATCGATATTCATGTCTGCGACTATGGCAGATTTTTCATGCATAGTAAGTATTTTATTTGCGCGAATACTTGCGGATTTTCCGCCGATATGCATTTATACTTCGTAACGAAAGGCTTTATTCATGACTGGCGATGACGGCAATGGTAAATACGATTACCTTTTGACTCTGACAACGGAAATCGTCTCCGCGCATTTGTCGGCGACGCAGGTCGCCGCCGATGAAATTCCCAATGTCATCCAGAAGGTCTACCGTACGCTGGCAGGCCTGACGGGCGAAGGCGGCGCGTCCGCGATGATGGCCGACAGGCCTCAGCCCGCCGTGCCGATTAAAAAATCCGTGACGCCCGATTATATCGTCTGCCTCGAAGACGGCAAAAAACTGAAAATGCTCAAGCGCCACCTGCAAACGGCCTATTCCATGACGCCGGAGCAATACCGCGAACGCTGGGGCTTGTCTGCCGATTACCCGATGGTGGCGCCGAATTACGCCAAGCGGCGCAGCAGCCTTGCCAAGGAAATAGGCCTCGGCACGAAAGGCCGCGCTAAGTAGTTCAAACACCCTGAAGAAGAAAAATGAGCCTGCAGGATCAGAGTCAAAAGCGGCGCACGTTCGCCATCATCGCCCATCCGGACGCCGGGAAGACGACGCTTACCGAAAAGCTGCTGCTGTTCGGCGGCGCGATCCAGATGGCCGGGATGGTGAAGGCGAAGGGCGAACGCCGCCGTGCGCGTTCCGACTGGATGAAGGTGGAGCAGGAACGGGGGATTTCCGTCACTTCCGCCGTGATGACGTTCGAATACGGCGATCATACTTTCAACCTGCTCGATACGCCGGGGCACGAGGATTTCTCCGAGGATACTTACCGCGTTCTGACCGCCGTGGACAGCGCGGTGATGGTGCTTGATGGTGCGCGCGGCATTCAGTCGCAGACGCTGAAATTGTTTGAAGTGTGCCGGATGCGCGACATTCCCATCATCACCTTCGTGAACAAAATGGACCGCGATTCGCTTGATCCCATCGATCTGCTGGATGAGATCGAAAGCAAGCTGCAGCTCGATGTCACCCCCGCCAGCTGGCCAATCGGCATGGGCCGGGATTTCCGGGGCTGTTACGACATCCTGAACGACAAGCTTGTTCTGATGGAGCGCACGAAGGGCGAGGAAATCGCCGAAGGCATCGAATGCGCGGGCCTCGATGACCCGAAAATCGACCAACGCCTGCCCGCGGATCAGGCAGCGAAGTTGCGCGAAGACGTGGAAATGCTGCGTGGCGCCTGCAAGCCGCTCGATCATCAGGCCTATCTGGAAGGTCACATGACGCCCGTCTATTTTGGCAGCGCGGTGAATAATTTTGGCGTGCGCGAACTGCTGCAGGGCCTCGGTAAATTCGCGCCCGCGCCGCGGTCGCAAAAAGCATTGGAACGCGAAGTTTTGCCGGATGAACCGAAAGTCTCTGCCTTTGTTTTCAAGATACAGGCCAATATGGATCCGAAGCACCGCGACCGCATCGCTTTCGCGCGCATCTGCTCCGGCCCTTTCAAAAAAGGCATGAAACTGAAGCACGTGCGCAGCGGGAAGGTGATCCCGATGCACAACCCGCTGATGTTCTTCGCGCAGGAGCGGAATGCCGCCGAAGAAGCCTTTGCGGGCGACATCATAGGCCTGCCGAACCACGGGAACCTGCGGATCGGCGACGCGCTGACCGAAGGCGAAGACCTGAATTTTACGGGCATCCCCAGCTTCGCGCCGGAATACATGCAGAAAGCCCGCGCGGAAGACCCGATGAAGGCCAAGCACCTTGGCGAGGCGCTGGAGCAGCTGGCGGAGGAGGGTGCGGCCCGTGTGTTCAGGCCGCTGACGGATTCAAGCTGGGTCGTCGGCGTTGTCGGCGCGTTGCAATTCGAGATTCTGGCCGACCGCATCCGCACCGAATACAGCGTGCCGGTGAAGTTTGAGGAAACGGCCCTGCACACCGCGCGCTGGCTGGCGGCGGACGATTCATCGGTGCTGAAGGATTTCATTGATCGCAACCGCGGAGCCGTCGCCAATGATCATGATGGCGACCCCGTCTTTCTGGCGCGCAACGCCTGGCACCTCGACGACGCGCAGACCAACAACCCGGCGATCCGGTTTCAGGCGACGAAGTAGCAGGTTTTTGCAATATGCTATGGTCTGTGATAGTAGAGGACAGCTATCTGAACGAGTAGGGGGATATATGGGTTTGCCGCGGATTCCAGTTCTTTTCGGTACAAAAAACGCCGTCGATATTGCCATGCATAAGCCGGGGATGACGGCGGGCATGATTCAAGATTTTTTCGGTTCCTTGCCCAAATGGAAGGCCGGGTTTATGGACCGGAAAGCGCAGCAATGGCTGGAGAGGACAAATGCACCCTACAAAGAGGAAGTGCAGAAAATCGCTGATGAAACAGGTATTGAGAATTTACATCTTCTCAATCTCAGCTATGAGTGGGGGTGCACGACGGCTGTTATTGGCGGAGAGCAGCAGGATGAAGGTCCAGTCATGTACCGCTCGATGGATTGGCCACCAGACGGTATGGGTAACAAGGTGATTTTGGCGCGGCATGAAACGGAACAAGGTGCTTATTGGAATATTGCTTATCCCGGTTATGTGGGCGTGGTACAGGGGGTTGCGCCGGGCCGTTTCGCCGTGGCGATCAATCAGGCCCCCATTCCTTATAAAGGTTTGAGCCGTTTCGGCGACTGGTCTCTGGATATGGTCCGTATGTGGCAGAGCGATGATGTGCAACCAACGATTCTGCTTCGTCAGGTGTTTGAGCAATGTGCGAATTACAAGCAGGCGGTGGATATGCTTGCGAGCAAGCCTTTATGCATTTCCGCTATTTTCTCTGTTACGGGCATTGATAAAAACGAGCAATGCATTATTGAGCGGCAGCGGACAGATGCTGTGGTTCACGAAGGCACGGGCTGCACCGGAAATCACTGGTTACCCGGAAAGTGGCGCGGAAGGGAACAGAACGCTACGAGCTATGAACGGGTCGTACGCATGAATGATAATCTGTCTCTGGATAAAAGAGATTTCAAGTGGCTGGTGCCACCGGTTCTGAACGATGAAACGCGTCTGGCTTTTGAAGCGAACGCAAAAACGGGTCACCTTGTCGTTCAGGGATGGGAAGGCGTCGAGCCTGCAACACAAAAGCATGATTTAATTCTTTCCCGGTGACGAGTCGATTAAAGGAGAAAAATAAAATGATTCCCTATCCCACGCTGAAATTCGGACATCCGGAAGAAATCGAGGCGATGCGCGAGGAGGTGTACAAGCTCGCGCAGAAGGAACTGGCGCCGCGCGCTGCGGAAATAGATCACAGGAATGAATTCCCGCAGGATGTGTGGCGCAAGCTGGGCGGCATGGGCCTGCTGGGCATGACCGTGTCCGAAGAATACGGCGGGGCGGATATGGGCTACCTCGCGCACGTCATCGCGATGGAGGAACTGAGCCGCGCCAGCGCATCCGTCGCGCTGTCCTACGGGGCGCATTCGAATTTGTGCGTGAACCAGATCTACCGCAACGGCAGCGACGCGCAGCGCAAAAAATACCTTCCGAAGCTCATCAGCGGTGAACACCCCGGCGCGCTGGCCATGAGCGAGCCGGGCAGCGGTTCGGACGTCGTGTCGATGAATCTGCGCGCGGATAGAAAGGGCGATCGCTACATCCTGAACGGCAATAAAATGTGGATCACCAACGGGCCGGAGGCGCAGACGCTCGTCGTTTACGCGAAGACGGATATAAACGCGGGGCCGAAGGGCATTACGGCCTTCATCACCGAGAAGGGTTTCAAGGGGTTTTCGACGGCGCAGAAGCTGGACAAGCTGGGCATGCGCGGTTCCAACACCTGCGAACTGGTATTCCAGGATTGCGAAGTTCCTGCCGAAAACGTGCTGGGCGAAGTTGGCAAAGGCGTGCGCGTCCTGATGTCCGGCCTTGATTACGAGCGTGTCGTTCTGTCGGGCGGGCCGCTGGGCATCATGCAGGCCTGCATGGATGTTGTCGTGCCTTACGTGCATGAACGCAAGCAGTTCGGTCAGAGCGTCGGAGAGTTTGAGCTGATGCAGGGCAAGCTGGCGGATATGTACGCGACACTTTCCGCTATGCGCGCCTATGTCTATGCGGTGGCGCAGGCCTGCGACCGCGGCGAGACTACGCGCAAGGACGCCGCCGGTTGCATCCTGATGAGCGCCGAGGCCGCAACGCAGATGGCACTGCAGGCGATTCAGTCCCTCGGCGGCAACGGCTATATCAACGAATACCCCACGGGCCGTCTTCTGCGCGATGCGAAGCTATATGAGATAGGCGCTGGCACGTCCGAAATCCGCCGCATGCTGATCGGCCGGGAGTTGTTCGAGGAAACCCGGTAGTTTTCTTTTAACTCTGACGCAACTATTTCCGTAACAAATACATTTGTCCTGATTTTAGCAAATACTTAACGCCCTTCCGTCAGAATAGCGTGGGGATTTGTTGTTATTTTGTTACACGACGCAAGGAAAACGTTGTTGCTGGAAGAATTTGTTAAGGAAAGACAGGAAGAGCAAGCGCCAGGAGACGGAAGCAGTATGTCCGGCGGCGGCGCGCGTTTTTTTTCCGGAACCCGTTCATTATGGATTGTTCTTGTGACGGGTATTTTTATGACCTTCATAACATCCATGCTTGTGAGTATGGCGGCGCGGGAAGCATTGTCGTCGCAGGAATCCATAACAATCAATTCCATAGAGAACAGGATCAGGGATCGGCTGGCCGGGATTGAAGATTCAATGAAGGTTGCGGGAACTGTTTTGTCGCTCTCGGACCAGCGCAGCGGCAGGACTGTCCTGGCTGAAGACAAGAAAATTGCAAGCATACCCGGGCTGGGATCACTTGACCGCCTGATGTGGATCACGCAGGCGGGATCCGGGTGGATATCACAGGACGTCATTCACCCCCGGGGCGAAGCGTACAATCTCGAAATACTCATGCCTGAATCCGCACAAAGTCTTGTAAACTACTTTCTCTACAACAGGCTGGAAGGTGTTAGCGAGACAATCGTCACAACCGACATGCCGGGGACGAAGTATATTGAGGAATCTTCCGATCCGTTGATTAAAAGCCGCTCTTTCGCTGTTGCTCGGGTTGTCGACCGCGGCGCCGCGGGGACAGGCATTATCGTCGGCGTGACCCGGTTTACGCGCCTTCTTGATGATATCCGGCGTAATGCGGAATTGTCGGTAGACGAGATAACGGTACGCGATATCGGCTCAGGAAGGCCTGTATTTTTTATGAGTCGCAACGGGCTTCCAAGAAGGGACTATGCCGATCCTTATTCCACCGGAGACCGAATTCTATCGTTTGGAACTATAAGATGGGAAGTGATGATAAAAACAAATCGGCGGGCGCACGGCGGTCTGCTGAGGAACGCATACTTTTTTGTTCTCGTGCTTGGGTTGGGCCTGACGGTCGTGGGGGCCGTCTATGTAAGGAATTATAACGATCAGTCGACCAGGCTTCTGACGATGGGGAATGTTCTGGCGCAAAGAAACTTTGATTTTAGTGTTGAAGTTACGGAACGGGAGCGCCTCGATCAGGTTCTCAGAAAGACGGAGCGCGAATATAAGGCTATCATAGGCGCCGTCAGCGACATCATCTTCGAGGTCTCCGCGGATGGAATCGTCATTTTTCTCAACGAGTCATGGAAAAATATCACAGGGTTTGACGTGCAGGAAACGATCGGCATGAATATTTTTGATTTTCTGCATCCTCAGGACAAGGAAGAGCAGAGAAACAGTTTCCTGCAAATGGTGAAAGGACAGAAAAATTCATATCATTCCTTTGTACGGCTCAGAACATATTCCGATATCTACAGGTATGTGGATCTTCATGTTTCCATAGTGCGTCAGGATGAAAACAAGAATATGAGGATTATAGGAACGCTGTCTGATATTGAGGACCGCAGAAAAGCCGAAAAAGCGTTGAGCGAAGCGGAAAAGAAGTACCGTACCATTGTTGAGCATGCCGCAGACGGTCTTTATCAGCTTTCGCCGGAAGGAAAATTCGTCAGCGCCAATCCGGCTATGGCGGACATACTGGGCTATGATTCGGCTGATGATCTGATTCATGGCGTTTATAACGCGCATGAGCAGCTGTACGAAAACGTAAAAGATCGAATGCAGTTTTTAAAAAGCGTCAAGAGCGCTGATTTCATCAGGGGGTTTGAAGCGCAGATTATCCGCAAGGACGGGCAGAGGATATGGATCAATGAAAATGCGCGCGTCGTCAAGGGAGAGGACGGCAGGGTTTTATACTATGAAGGGAGCGTAGAGAATATAACTAAAAGGAAGGATGTGGAGTTGAAGCTTCGGGAGGCGAAAATTCAGTCGGATATGGCCAGCCGCGCGAAATCCGAATTTTTGGCGAACATGAGCCATGAACTGCGTACGCCGCTGAATGCCATCATTGGTTTCTCCGAGATTATCAAGAATCAGGTGCTGGGCCCGGTGGAAAACAAGCAATACTGGGAATATGCTTGCGACATTTTCAATAGCGGAAAACGTCTTCTGGCCATTATCAATGAGATTCTCGATATATCGAAGATTGACGCGGGCGAGCGCCAGCTTAATGAATCCTCCGTGAATTTGGAAAAAACCGTCAAGATATGCGTCGATCTTATGATGCCCAAGGTGCAAGAATCGCAGAAAACGGTCATCAATCTGGTGGATCGTAAAGCGCCGCTGGTGATTGGCGAAGATGTGGCCCTGAAGCAGATTGTTCTTAATCTTCTGTCGAATGCGGTAAAATTTACGCCCGAGGGTGGACGTATTACGATTTCATATGAAGTTGATGCGGAAGGAAATCTGAGGCTTTCCGTGACAGACACAGGCATTGGCTTGAGCGAGGAGGAGATCGAAAAAGCTTTGTCTCCATTCGGGCAGGTTGAGTCCTCCTTCGCGCGCAGTGGATCCGGCGCCGGCCTCGGTCTGACTCTTGTCAATGCATTGATAAAACTCCACGGCGGGCGGCTGGAACTCTTTTCGCAAAAGGGCATAGGCACGACTGCGACAATCATTATTCCCGCAAAGCGCGTTGCTGCCAAGGAGAAGGCGGGGGGTGAGGCCGGAGACAATCGGTTTACGTCAGAAAGCGGTAATGTGGATTGGGATACTATCCCTCCTCGAAACCTTCAGTGATTTTCAGGGCCTCTTTTGCGTCCATGTTCAAAACCCGGCGTGCGGTCTCATAGTTAAACCCGCCTCGGGCATAGGCAGACATGCTTTTCTCCCGCGTTTTTTCTCCGGCCGAGAAAGGGCCCAGTTTTTTTCTTTTAGCGAAGCGGATGGCGGCCAGAAGTTCGCTGTTTTCCGTGCCCGTCATCTCGTCATGCTGCCGGATAGCTGCGTGAGCTTTTGCGGGATCTACCCCCTTTTTCCGCAGGTTGGATTTAATGGCAGAAGATGATGCGCCGCGTCGCCTCAGGCTGGCGACGGTCTGTTGCGCGTATATTTCATCGTTCAGAAGGCCTGCCCGTAAAAATTTTTGAATCAACGTTTCGAGCATAAGGCTGCATTCGTTTATATCCTGATCGGCATTCTCGGTGCAGGAGCGCGCAATCTTTTTTCCCATGACGGTCCGGAATTGTCCCGCGCTGGAGGAAAATCTTTGCAAGTAATGGAGGCCCGCGTTATGCAGGTATGTTTCTGTTATTTTCTTTGCTGATTTTTTTCTTTTTGTCATGGAGGCTACTTGCGCCAGAATTGCGGCGACAGCATAACCAGAAGCGGAAAGAGTTCAAGGCGTCCCAGAATCATGGTGACGGAAAGAATCCATTTTGCCCCGTCCGACAGGGGCTTGAAAGTTCCGGCGGGGCCGATGACTTCACCCAGTCCGGGACCGACATTTGAGAGGGCCGTCGCCGATGCGGACATGGAAGTCATGAAATCCAGCCCCATCATCGACAATATAACAGCCACAAGGGCAAAAATCAGGGCGAAGAGAAAAAAGAAGCTCATCACCGAAATAGGAACGCTTTCCGGGATGGGGCGGCCGTTGTAGTGGGGTATGAATACGCCGTTCGGAAAGATGAGTTTTTTTATCTGAACATCGGTTACGGCGTACAATACCTGGAAGCGGAAAATCTTGATTCCGCATGTTGTGGATCCGGCGCAGGCCCCGACGACCATCAGGAAGAAGAATATGGAGACTGGCAGGCCGCCCCAGCGGCCGTAATCCTCATTTGTATACCCTGTTCCCGTTATGACTGAGACGATATTGAAAAGCGCATGGAGAAGGGATGTGCCGAAACCCGCATGGGATGAGAGCAGCAGGTATGCCGTCATAATGATTGTAACGATCAGTACAATCGACAGGAACCAGCGCACCTGCGAGTCCCGGAAGAGGGCTTTCCAGTCGCCGCCAAGTGCTTTCATATAAAGGATAAAGGGCAGGCCGCCGAGAATCATGAAGGTTATGGCGATGATCTCAATGGCTGCGCCTTCGAATTGGGTAAAGGAAGAATCCCGTGTTGAAAAGCCCCCTGTTGAAATTGTGCTAAGGGCATGGGCCGTAGCGTCAAAAAATTCCATGCCGGCCAGCCGGTAACATACAATGTTGACGATTGTAAGCGCCAGATAGATGGAACCGATGGAGCTGGCAAACTTTGCCGTGCGGGGAATGGCCTTTTCATTCTCGGAAAGCTCCGTCTGAAAAAGCTGCATTCCGCCGACTTTCAGGAAAGGAAGAATGGACATGGCCATCAGGACGATCCCGATCCCCCCCAGCCATTGCAGCAGCGCCCGCCAGAGAAGTATGCCGCGCGGCATATTGTCAAGGTCTGTCAGGACGGTTGCACCCGTCGTCGTTATTCCTGACGTTGCTTCGAAAAAAGCGTCTGTAAAGGATATGCCAAGGCCGGACATCCACAGCGGGGTGGCGGAAAAAAAGCACAGAGCCACCCATGTCAGGGTTATCATCAGGAAACCCTGACGGTGCGTGATACGCAAATTGTGACCGGAATTGCTGAGCGTCAGCGCTCCGCCGAAAAAGGCCGTAAAAACCATGCAGAGGAAAAAGACTTTCCAGTCTTCATGGCCCACATACAGGTCGGCAATCATAGGGATCGTCATGCTGAGCGCAAGGACGGAGAGCAATATTCCAAGTATGTACAGAACAGGCCGTAGTTCCAAGGCTGTCTCCTTCTCGTCCCGAAAAAGCGTAGTTAGTGTACGATTTTGTCTTAACAAGAACAATGCGCGAAATAGAGATATGAAAAAATTTGTGCTATAATGGCGTCGCCAGGAGTTCTTATGAATTACCGCCATATATACCACGCAGGCAATTTCGCCGATGTGTTCAAGCACATAATGCTGACGCTGGCGATAGGCTATTTGCGGCAAAAGGAGAAACCCTTTTTCGTTCTGGATACGCATGCGGGCCTCGGATCGTACGATTTACAGTCCGCCGAGGCGCAGAAGACGAAGGAATGTGAGCAGGGCATCGGTCGCCTGTGGGGGAGGAATGATGTCCCCGAAGAAGCGGCGGAGTACATGTCTCTGGTCGGAAAACTGAACAACGGAAAGACTTTGCGGTTTTATCCAGGATCCCCCCTCATCATCCGTGAAATGCTGCGCAATGGCGATAGGGCCATTTTGAACGAGAAGCATCCGGAAGATTACAAGGCGCTTCGCGGGAATCTCGGGCATGATGCGCGTTTGCGCATGGAAAATATGGATGGTTACACGGCGTTGAAATCGGCGCTGCCGCCGCATGAGCGGCGCGGGCTTGTTCTGTGCGACCCGCCGTTCGAGGTTGAGGATGAATTTGAACGGATGGATCAGGGGTTGAAGGAGGGATATAAACGGTGGGCCGGCGGCGTTTATATGCTGTGGTATCCTGTAAAAGACACAAGGGCAGTCAGGAAGTTTCATGCCGCTCTTGCCGCTTCGGGCATACCGGATATAACGGTCATGGAGTTTTTGCGCGGGCCTGCGGCCGAGGGAACGTTTTCCGGCAGCGGGCTGGCCGTTATCAATCCGCCGTGGACGCTGACGGACAGAGCGCGTAAAATCGGAACGTATCTGGTCGGAGCCCTGACTGACAGCAAGGGCCGTTTTGAAGCACTGGAAATCACGGGAGAGCGGAAATGAGCGCAAAAGGCGTCAGCGAAAGCAGATTTAATATGTGGCGGGCCGTGTTCGCGTTGTCTCACGCGGATCACGTCGTTACGGATGAGGAGCAGAAGTTCATGTTCCGCGCTCTGGCGTCGGAAGATTTTTCGAGCGCGCAGAAGGAGATTCTTGAACAGGACATGCGCATTGCGCAGGATCCCGCGCGTATTTTTACGCGCGTATCGGATCAGAGCGACCGGACGCAGTTTTTCTACTTTGCGAGGATGTTGTTGTGGAGCGACGGCGATTTCGCGAGGCAGGAACAGGAAATCATGACCGCGCTGGAAAAGGTGCATCTGGAAACGGCGAATATCGATGAGGTCTATAAGAATATGGGGCTGACGCTTGAGGAAGAGCAGAAAGACTGGCTGCGGGAAGACATGAAACATGAACAACCAAAGGGCGGCGTCTGGCAGTATTTCATCGACAGGTTCAGGGATTAAGGCCGGTTATTTCGGAACGGGAATGATTTCCGGCTTTTTGCTGACGGAAACGGCGTAGGACTGGTAGCCGCCGCCCATATGACCTTCCTGATTTCCGCATGAAGTGTTTGTACCTGGGCCTGTGTGCGATTCTACGCTGATGTGGTTTTCGATGGTTTGGCCACGCTGAAATTCCCTGTAAGTCAGTTCATCAATATAAATGACGATATTTCTGTTTTTGTACGGCTTGCCGTCGCGGTACATGCTGCCCGGCATCGTACGGCCGAAAGCAACATTCTTGATTTGCTGAATGGCTTTTGCCTTGAAAGTCTCCATGAGGCTGCCAGGTTCGGGATTATCCCACCCGTCCATCGATATGGCCGGCGGGACGCAGAACATTATATGATTTTCCCAGTCGATATATTCTTCGCCTTTGCGCCATGCGCCGTACCGGTCGATCGACTCTGCAATATAGGCGCCTCCATTCCGGACATCGCCGAATATCTTGAATCCCAAAAAAACGGGGTAGTCTATGACGTCCGCGCCCGTCATGTATTCCCCCCTGTATTTCCTATAGTCATGAACGCTGTCGGAGAGGTAGTTGCCGCCGTAGATTGCGCCCGCGAGCGCAAGTCCAGCCGCGGCCAGTTTGAATGCTTTTTTCCTGTCGATTTTCGGCATAGCGAGAGAAAACTAGCATAGAACATTATGGAATTCAACAAATATAATGCTCTATGCGGTTTTTTTGGCTTTCACCGGAGCATTCAGCGCCAGTTCAAGATATTGCCCCGTATAGCTTTTTTTCGCCCTTACGATGTCTTCCGGCGTGCCGGCGGCCACGATTTCACCGCCCTTGTCGCCGCCTTCCGGGCCGATGTCGATGATGTGGTCGGCCGTCTTGATGACTTCGAGGTTGTGTTCGATAACCACCACGGTGTTGCCCTGATCGACGAGGGTATGGAGGACATGCAGCAGGTTTTTGACGTCCTCGAAATGCAGGCCCGTGGTCGGTTCGTCGAGGATGTAGAGCGTCTTGCCCGTGGAGCGGCGCGACAATTCCTTCGACAGTTTAACGCGCTGCGCCTCGCCGCCTGATAACGTAGTGGCGTTCTGCCCGATATGAATGTAGCCGAGGCCGACGGCCTTTAGAGTCTCCAGCTTGTCGCGGATCGCGGGAACGGCCTTGAAAAATTCCGCGCCTTCCTCAACGGTCATGTCCAGAACGTCGGCGATGGATTTTTCCTTGAACCTTACGTCCAGCGTCTCGCGGTTGTAACGCTTGCCCTTGCATTGCTCGCAGGTCACATAGACATCGGGGAGGAAATGCATCTCGATTTTTATAACGCCGTCACCCTGGCATGCCTCGCAACGCCCGCCCTTGACGTTGAATGAAAATCTTCCCGGCGCGTAGCCGCGCGCTTTCGCTTCGGGAAGCCCCGCGAACCATTCGCGTATCGGCGAGAATGCCCCGGTATAGGTTGCGGGGTTGGAGCGCGGCGTCCTGCCGATGGGGCTCTGATCTATGTCGATGACTTTGTCTATATATTCAAGGCCGCGGATTTCCTTGTGGGGCAGGGGCGCATCCTTCGCGCCGTTCAGGCGCTGGTTTATGGCCTTGTAGAAGGTTTCTATCGTGAAGGTCGACTTCCCGCTGCCCGATACGCCGGTGATGCAGGAGAATGTGCCGAGCGGGATTTTTGCGCTGACGTTTTTCAGGTTGTGGCCGGTGGCGCCGATAATTTCGATGAATTGCTTCGGCTTTCCGGCGCGGCGGCGGGAGGGGACGGGAATCGATTTCTTTCCCGTCAGATACTGCCCGGTGACGCTGTCCTTGTTCTTCATCACATCCGCCGGCTTTCCGGCGGCGACGAGATTGCCGCCGTGACGGCCCGCGCCCGGCCCCATGTCAATAAGGTAGTCGGCGGCGCGGATGGCGTCTTCGTCATGCTCTACGACGATGACTGTGTTGCCAAGGTCGCGCAGGCGGCGCAGCGTTTCCAGCAGGCGGTTGTTGTCGCGCTGGTGCAGGCCGATGGAGGGTTCGTCCAGAACATACAATACGCCGGTCAGGCCGGATCCAATCTGCGAGGCAAGGCGGATGCGCTGGCTTTCCCCGCCGGACAGCGTACCCGATGCACGCGACAGGCTTAAATACTCCAGACCCACATTCATCAGGAAAGTCAGGCGTTCGTTGATTTCCTTCAGGATTTTCTCGGCGATCTGGGACTGCTGTTTTGTAAGAGATTTCAGAGACGAGAACCATCCCTGCGCTTCCGCAATCCCCATGCCCGCCACTTCGCTGATATGCCTGCCGCCGATCTTCACGGCCAGCGCTTCGGGTTTCAGGCGGTGGCCATTGCATTCCGTGCAGGGAGAGCTAGTCTGATATTGTTCCAGACCCTCGCGCAGTCCCGCGCTGTCTGTTTCCAGCAGGCGGCGTTTCATGGACGGGATGACGCCCTCGAATGGCTTGTCGCTGCGGTAAGTGTGCTTGGCGTCTTCGTAAGTGATGGCGATTGAGTCCTCGCCCGAGCCATGCAGCAAAGCCTGTTGCGCCTTTTTAGGCAGTTTCCTGAAAGGCGTTTCCATGTCTGCGCCGTAATATTTTGCGACCGCCTCCAGAGCCTGCTTGTAATAAAATGAAAAACTTCCCGCCCACGGTGCGATAGCCCCTTCTTCCAGCGTCAGGGACGGATCGGGAACGACCAGCCCTTCGTCGAAATGCATTTTTACGCCCAACCCGTCGCAGGCCGGGCATGCGCCGTGGGGGGAATTGAATGAAAACAACCGCGGCTCGATTTCCGGGATGGTAAAGCCTGATACGGGGCAGGCGAATTTTTCGCTGAAAACCGTCCGCTCTCCGTTTCCGGCATTTTCGGTGATGACGAGTCCTTCGGCCAGCCGCAGCGCGGTTTCGATGGAATCCGCAAGGCGCGTTTTGATGTCCCCGCGTACGACGATGCGGTCGACGACGACTTCGATATCGTGCTTCAGCTTTTTGTTCAGTTCCGGCACGTCGGCGATTTCATGAAGTTTGCCATCGACTTTGACGCGCTGGAATCCCTTGGCCTGAAGCTCCTTGAATTCCTTGCGGTATTCGCCTTTGCGCCCGCGCACGATGGGGGCGAGGATATAAAGCTTCATTCCGTCGCCCATATCCATGATGCGGTCTACCATCTGCGAAACCGTCTGGCTTTCGATGGGTTTGCCGGTAGCGGGGGAATAGGGAACGCCGACGCGCGCCCAGAGCAGGCGCATGTAATCGTAAATCTCCGTTACCGTTGCGACGGTGGAGCGGGGGTTCCGGCTGGTTGTCTTTTGTTCGATGGAGATGGCCGGAGACAGACCCTCGATGGAATCCACGTCCGGCTTGCTCATCAGCTCGAGGAATTGCCGGGCATAGGCGGAGAGGCTTTCGACATACCGCCGCTGTCCTTCGGCGTAGATCGTGTCGAAAGCAAGAGATGACTTGCCGGAGCCGGAAAGCCCGGTGATCACGACCAGCGAATCCCGAGGCATGTCGATATCTATATTCTTCAGGTTATGTTCCCGCGCTCCGCGCACGGATATGGTCTTGAGCATGCGCATATATATAAGGCCGGGCCTTTCAAAAGGCCAGAAAAAACCGGCCCTTCGCGGGACCGGTTTTTTTCTTGAAAGCCCGGTTCACTGGCGAGGAGAAGGTCCGTCGCGGCGCGCAGACCGCTTGCCGTCGTCGGGGCGGTTATCGTTGCTTCTGTCTTCTCCAAGCCTTCTGAAAATTTTGGTTGCGTAATGGGATAGAAGCCCCATCAGCGTAGGTTCGGCAGAAACGGTGATTTCAGGCGCGCTGGCTCTGTCGACCGCCCTGAACGGGATGAGCGGTTTTGTAAGAGATTCCTTGAGAACGTCGTCTATCGTAGAGACTTTTATGATCGTCAGCGCGTTTTTAACATTGTCCGGAACCTCTTCCAGGTCTCTTTCATTGTCTTTCGGTACCAGGACGATTTTAACGCCCGCATCGACAGCGCCTTGCAGTTTTTGTGGCAATCCGCCGATGGCTTTTATCTTTCCGTTCAAGGAAATTTCCCCCGTCATCGCAAGATCTCGTCGAATCGGGATGCCGCTCAGCGCAGATACGATGGCTGTCGTGATGGCCGCGCCGGCCGACGGGCCGTCCTTCGGCGTGGCACCGTCCAGCGCATGGAGATGGATGGATTTATCCCACAGGGTTTCGGGGTCTATGCCGAAATCGGCCGCGCGCGTTTCTACCACCGTTCGGGCGTTGAGCGCGGATTCATCCATGACGTCGCCCAGCTGGCCGGTTGCCAGTATGGTGAATTCATCCGTTCCGTCTTTCCTGATTACGGCCTCGATGGGCAGGATGTCGCCGCCTGCCTCGTCCATATAGGCCAAGCCGGTTACGATGCCAATGCCATCCTTTTGTTCAATAATCGAAGCGCGGATATTCGGCTTGCCAGCATACTCCAGAAGGTTGTCGATTGTAACGGATCTATTCTGTATCTTGCCTTCCGCTATGGCCAGAACGGTTTTTCTGCACTGTCTTGCGATCTGCATTTCCAACTGGCGCACGCCCGGTTCCCGCGTGTATTCGCTGATAAGTTTGTCCAGGGCGCCGTCATCGATGGAGAAAGTTTCCGCCGTCAGCCCCTTATCCTTCATTTGTTTTGGGACCAGATAGCGTTTCGCGATCTGCAGCTTTTCTTCCCTGTTGTAGCCGGGAAGCGCGATGACCTCCATCCTGTCCAGCAGAGGAGGCGGAATATCCTCGATTTTATTCGCCGTGCAGATGAACTGTACATTCGAAAGATCAAGAGCGACGCCCAGATAATTATCCCTGAATGTGTGGTTTTGCGCCGGGTCAAGAATTTCCAGCATGGCCGCGGCGGGATCTCCGTTGAACTGTTTGCCGCCCAGTTTATCAATTTCATCCAGCATTATCAAAGGATTCATGACGCCCGCATTTATGATGCTTTGCGTGATGCGTCCCGGCATGGCGCCTACGTATGTCAGGCGGTGCCCGCGCAGCTCCGCTTCGTCATGCAGGCCGCCCAAAGCCACGCGCGCGTAAACGCGCCCCGATGCCCTTGCAATGGACTCGCCTATGGATGTTTTGCCTACGCCCGGCGGGCCGACAAAGCACAGAGGCTTCCTTTTATTGCTTTTTGTATGTAGCTGCACCGCAAGGTGTTCCAGGGTGGCATCCTTGACTTTCTTGAGCCCGTAGTGATCCTCGTCCAGCACTTCTTTCGCGCGGTTGATATCATGCCCAATTTCCGAGTTTTTCCCCCAGGGCAGCGACATGAGCGTATCGAGATAGGTAAGCTGGGTGTCGTATTCCGATGCCATCGGGGGTATTTTCTTAAGGCGGCGCAATGTTTTCTCCGCCTTCTTGCGGCCTTCTTCGGTAAGCGGTTCTTCCTTGATTTTTTTCTTCAGTTCAGCAAGATCATCATCATCGCCGCCGCCGCCGTCATCATCATCATCGAACAGAGGCTGGCCGCCCTTCGCCTTGATGTCCTTGTTGATTTCCTGCTGGATGACGGCGCCGATGGATGGCAAATGGCGCAGAAAGTCTTCTTCCATTATGTGCGCATCTTCATTGTAAACCATTCTCAGCATCCGCTGATGAAGCTCCAGCCATTTGTTGGCGAAATGCGCTACCGCCTGCGGGGGGGCGTGCCCTATCAGGGCCCGGATGCATAGAGGAACACGTTGTGTGTTCAGTTCCTTTCCTGCGCTTCGCTTTTCTTCCAGTGCCGCCATCAGGCGTTCATCCGACTCCCGGCGCAGCGGCGGGTTTTCTTTCTTTTTGGTTTTTGCGGTCAGAAGCGTATGATAAAAGTCTTTTGGAACATTTTTTTCCGATACGTCCTGCATGTTGTATTCAAACGAGGAAATCAGGTCGTCGATAAAGATTTCGCTGAAGGTCCGGCCTTTCACGAGATCGGCATCCGCTGCCGCGATGCCATTGGAAACTTCCTGTTCTCGTTCGAAGTAGCGGCTGGTTTGCAAAAGTTCGTTGAATACGACTGGAGCCGCGCGGCGAAATTCTTCGCAATAACTCATTATTTTCTCCCCTGTTCTTTTTATGTTTATTATGCGGACTTTCTTTCCCGCTATTTTTATTTCAGAAAACTAGAGCAGAAATGCAAGATTGTTTCAAGCAAGAGTTTCGTGTTTTTAACAGGAAAGCATTTACAAGCCTGAAAACTGGACTATAGTGAAGCAGCTCAGTCATATTTATTTATCCTAAACCATAACAGCGGGGGAAAACCGTGGCAGGCAGCGTTAACAAGGTAATCTTGGTAGGCAATCTGGGGGCGGATCCGGATGTCCGCACAATGCAGTCTGGCGATAAGGTCGCCAATTTATCCGTGGCAACGTCGGAAAGCTGGAAAGACAAGAACTCCGGTGAGCGGCAGGAACGCACGCAATGGCACCGTATCGTGATATTCAATCAGGGGATTGTCGGCGTGGCCGAACGTTTCCTGAAGAAGGGCGCTAAAGTTTATATCGAGGGCCAACTGGAAACGCGCAAATGGACGGACCAGAGCGGTCAGGAAAAATACACGACCGAAGTCGTGCTGCGCCCGTTCCGCGGCGAGCTGACGATGCTTGATTCAAAAGGCGGTTCAGCCGGCGGGTATCAGCAGGATAATGCCGGGCAGGGGGCAGCGGCGTATGGCGGCCCCGCCCAGTCCGCGCCAGCCAACCAGCAGCAGCGTGTTGATGAGCTGGAAGATGAAATTCCGTTCTAGAAATAAATAGAAAGAAGAAAAAATGAGACAAATCATACGGGTGTGGTGCGTTATTGTGATTATGCTTGCGTTTCCGGCGATGGCGCAGGATTCGGCAGGCAAGCCGGTGGATATGGCGCAACGCCTGGATCTTGCCAAAAAGATGCATGAAATCAGACCCGCCAAAGTTCAGATTGAAGCGGCGGTTGAACAATTATCGCAGCGCATTCCGCCGCCGGACCGCCCGCGGTTCAAGGATATCATGATGAAGTCGATGGATTTCGAGAAGCTGGACAAGCTCTCGGTCGAAACGATGGCTGAAGTTTTCACGGCTCCGGAACTGGAAAGAATGGTCGGTTATTTCGGTTCGGCCGAAGCGGCATCCATTTCCCAAAAAATGCCGGTATACCAAAGCATAGTGCAGCCGGAAATTGCCAAGATGGTGGATGCCGCCATGATGTCGGCGCGCACCGGATCATCCGTTCCGGGGCCCCAGCAGAGCGCACCGCCTTCAAAGCAATAACGGGCAGGTTGTTCTATTTGTTTATTTCGGCGCAGGCATGTGGCTTCTGCGCCTGTTTCCACAGCGTCAGGCCTATCAGCAGCGCGCACCAGAGGGCGCTAACGGTCGATACCGTAATGAACAGGGGATCGTGAATGCGCAGCACGCCGTAGAAAACGGCTATAAGCGCATTGCAGAGCCATAAAGACCACGCCTGTATTGAAATGCCTCTTACTTCGTGCGGCGCGGCGCGCAGGATTTTTCTGATTTGCGGCAGATAGGCAATGCTGCTGGAAAGTGGGGCAAGGGCATATAAAAAGACCACTAAATTCTCGATAGTTGCCATGCGTCGTTTATCCTGCCCTGTAAACTGGAGGTTCCTGTGCCTTGCCGCTTGCATTGCGATTATTATCATTGTCTGCCGGCGGCGCAGCATCGTCATCGGGTTCCGGGCTGATGGCGCATTGAGCGTCTATTATTTCCCGCATCATATGATCCGGAAGACCCAGAGTGACTTTATAATGTAACATGCTCTGGATGACCTCGTTTTTAAAGTACGTTTTATCGCGCTTTTCAAAATAAGGGCAGACCCGGTTTTTATCTTTACTGGTACCTTCCAGATAATATCCGAAATCATTTCCCCACATTTTGGCCCACAAATAATTAAATTTGCTTATGCCCTGGGCGTAGACGTCGAACTCAAGCTTGCCGTCGGGAAGTTGTCTTGGGTTGCTTATGGGGATCAGGACCCCCGCTTTTTTAAGCTTTTCATGCCGTACTCCATTCGCAGCGTCCGCATGAAAAGCGATGCCCAGCGCCATAGCTCCAAAAATGCCAGCAATAACCGCCGTCGCCCTTCCTGTTCTCACTTTTTTCCCTCGCTCTTTAATTGCCGCGGATGAGAGGCATTATAGACTTTCATGAGCTCCTTGCCATCCACTTCCGTGTAACGCTGCGTCGTGCGGACGGAAGTGTGGCCTAGCAGTTCCTGAATTTCCCTTAAATTGGCCCCGTTTTGCAGAAGGTGGGTGGCGAAGCTGTGGCGCAGCGCGTGGGGCGTGGCGTTTTCAGGCAATCCTATGGCGCGACGCAGGTCACGCATTTCCTTCTGGGCGACACCCTGATGCAGGCGTTTGCCTTTTTTGCCCATGAAGAGGGGGCGGTCCGGCGTTTCGACGAAGGGGCAGTGCACCTGATAATTCCCCAGTATTTTTTCGACGACGGCAAGGACGGGAACCTGTCGTTCCTTGCGGCCCTTTCCCATGACGCGCAGGAATCCGTCGCGGGGCAGATCTGCCACATTCAGCTGCAATGCTTCGTCTATCCGCAGCCCGCAGCCGTACAGGAGTGTGAATAATGCCTTGTTGCGCTTGGCGATCCAGTCATCGTCGGGAGCGGCTTTCACCAGATTGAGAGCCTGCTTCTCATACAGGGGCCGCGGCAGTTTATGCGGCAGCCTGGGGCTGCGTACGGTTTTGATATGGGCATTGTGCATGATGCCCTGCCTGTCCATCCATGTCAGGAAATTCTTGACCCCGGACAGGCCGCGCGCGCGCGTTGCGCTGCCTGCGCCGTCCATCGCGCGGCGCGACATCCATGCGCGGAAATCTTTTATGTTCGCTTCGGACAGGCTTCCGATGCTGACGCTGCAGGCGTGATGCCGGGCCAGAAAGGAGATGAATTGCGACAGGTCGTGGACATAGGCGCGTACTGTGTGGCGCGACATGTTTTTCTCTACCCGCAGCCATTTGAGCCATGCCGAAAAAGCGCCAGCGAGGTCTGGTGAGCAGACTTCGAGCGTTTCGGGGCTGACTATTGCGGCGCGTCCAGCCATGCGCGGAAGCAGCGTTCGATGACGCCACCCAGAAATGTTACGAGGTCTGTCGCATGGTCAGGCAGGAACATGTCCGGGTCCCGGCTGCCGAACGCTATAAGGGAGGAGGGAATGCCTTTACCGATGTTCAAACGGAGCAGAGCTTGCGATTTCACCATAGCCGCGCCTGCGCCGTATAATGCTTCGGAGCCGCTGACGCCTGTTTCCAGCAGAACGTGGTTTTTGCCCATCTTCGCCGCTACGACGCCCGGTGCGGCAATGCGGATGCCTGTCAGGTTTATATGGGGAATGGAGCCGGAATCGTTTTCAATCACAAGGGTAACAATGTCCACCCCTAGAATGCCCGCTGTGTCCATCGTTATCGTATGGATAAAATCCTCGAAATTTCCGGCTTCCAGCAGGGCCAGCACGGCCGTATGAACGCGGCTCAGGTTATGCGTGTTGGATCGGGTTGTTTCGATCATTTCACGGGCCGACTGGATGATGTCGTCGCGATCTTCTTTCAACCGTCTGACCATATAATGCTGGAAATCGACGACACCTCTTTGGGTTTTTTCCTTCGGCGGGGTCAGGATGTCGTAAAGTTCCGGATTGCGGTTCAGGAAGTCGGGATTGCCCGTTAAAAAGTCGATTACTTCGTCTTTGGTCAGCTTCGATTTTACCTGTTTGGTTTTTATCAGCGTATCGGACATTTGGGGTTTCCTTCGCGAGAATCGGGGCTCACTGGCTTAATTCTATCGTTTTTCCGAAAAATATCCAAACAAGGCCTATTTGCTGCCTAGGAAATAGGAGAGATTTTGTCTGTGCATAGCAGCACTTCTGTTTCAAAAAACTGTTGCGTCGGGAAAGATTCTTTTCTATTACTCATTACATAATTTAAAAACTATAATTATTATGCCAATCGAAAGCTTGTCTGGCATGATGCGTATAAACATCCAAGTTTAACGCCAGGGAACGAGTAGAG
>JACQIJ010000001.1 GCA_016198545.1 Pseudomonadota bacterium | reverse complement strand
CCTATGGATAGAAATAAAATTTTCCAAAAGATCGCTTTTTGACGCTCCTATGAGGAAGGTTTTCCTTTTGTTATAGTTTTTTGGTCTTAAGAGTTAAGATTCATTAATAAGGAAAATAAAATGTCCGCCAAAATGGAAGTCACTCTGGACGATGCGATGGAAATGGGCATCCGGCATTTCAATGCCAATAACCTGATACTGGCGGAACGGATTTTCCGCGACGTAATCAATTCCGTCGGGGACCACGCGCCTGCGCTGCATTATCTGGGCCTTACCTGTTATTACCGCGGCAATATGCCCGAGGCTGTCAAATACACGGACAGGGCGCTTAAAAAAGAGCCGAAGAATATTTCTTTTCTGAACAACCATGCCGCCGTGATGTTTCAGGCCGGACAGCAGGAGCGATCTCTGAAGTTCATCGACCGCGCGCTGGCTGTCGATCCGAAAAACGCGGACACATGGAGCAACAAGGCGAACACTCTCTGGCATCTCAGGCGCTACAAGGACTCCGAGAAATGCGCGCGCAAGGCCGTTGACCTGAACCCCAAACATCCGGACGCGCTTCTCAATCTTGGGAATGCATTGGTCGGGCAGGGCCAATATGAGGAAGCGATCAAATACTGGCGCAAAACGGCGAAGCTGCGGCCGCAGTTCGACAAGCCGTGGAACAATCTCGGCAACGCGCTGCGCGAACTTGGCAAGCTGAAAGAGTCGGAGGAAATGTGCCTGAAGGCGCTGGAGTTGAACCCGAAGAGCGCTCAGGCCCTTAACAATCTAGGCAACACGCGCCGGGATTTGGGCAGGCCGAAGGAAGCGGAGGAATGTTACCGCAAGGCCATCGCTCTGATGCCGAGCTTCCCCGAATCCCACAACAATCTGGCCGTCGCTCTGCTCGACCAGCACAGATATCAGGAAGCCCTCGAGGCTGCGCGCTATGCCGCGGCCTTCCGTTCCGACTATGCCGAAGCACATGGGAACATGAGTTTCGCCCTGCGCGAAATGGGTAATCTGGACGAAGCCGAAGTGCATGCGCAAAAAGCCGTCACGCTTCAGCCGGAAAACCCGTCCCACTATCTGGATCTTGCCGATGTTCTGTTCCTGGCGGAGCGGTTCGACGAGGCCGAGGCCGCGCTGAAGGAGGCGCAGAAGCTTGAACCCGATTCTGCCCGCATTCTTGTCAAGCTGGCGGGCGTTCTTGAGCGCGCAAACAGATTGTCCGAGGCGCTGGAGGCTATAGACAGGGCGCTCAAAAAATCCCCTGAAAGCCCGGAGCTTCACTATCGCAAGGGCATGTTCTATTTCATGAGCGGCATGGTCAAGGAATCCGAAGCCTGCATCATGCACGCCCTGAAACTGAAGCCGGACATGGCTGCGGGCTACGGGTCTCTTGCCGAAATCATGCAGACGAAGGGCGACATGAAGGGTTCTTACGCTATGACGCGCAAGGCTCTCAAGTTCGGGAAGAACAACCCGTTTCTTTATTTCACTCTCTCCAAGGCCAAGACATTCACGGAGAGCGACCCCGACCTGAAAAAGATGCTGGATTTTCTGAAGCATGAAAAGGCAATGGGCAAGCTGAATGCGGCATCCCTGCATTTCGCGCTGTTCAAGGCCTATGAGGATTTGCGCGATTACAAAAAGGCTTTCCATCACCTGAAGGCCGGAAACGACCTGAAGCGGCAGACGATTTCCTATGACAGCAGCGCTAACAAGGCGACTGTGGACAACATCATTAAAACCTACGGGGCCGGCATTACAAAGGCGTTCGCGGGGAAGGGATGCAAGTCCGCCCGCCCGGTCTTCATCGTCGGCATGCCGCGTTCGGGCACGACGCTGACCGAGCAGATCATTTCGTCCCATCCCGACGTTTACGGAGCGGGAGAACTGACGGCAATGAACCTCGTGGATAAGCAGTTTTCAAGCATGAAGCCCGAGAATGCCGCCGCGATGGGGCAGGCCTATATCGATGCGGTCGTCGAGCGTTATCCGGAAGCCGGAAAATCCAGACATTTTACGGACAAGATGCCGGGCAACTTTATCCGCATCGGCCAGATTGTCGCGACGCTGCCCGACGCAAAGATTATCCATTGCCGCCGCGATTCCATCGATACGTGCCTGTCGTGCTACAAGCAGATGTTCGCGCGCGGGCAGCACTGGTCGTACACCCTTGAGGAACTGGCGGAGCAATACAAGGTCTACGAAGACCTCATGGCGCACTGGCGCAAGGTTTTTCCGGGGCGGTTCCTAGAGGTCGATTACGAAGACACCGTGAACAATCTCGAAAAACAGGCGCGGCGGATGATCGAATTCATCGGCCTGCCGTGGAACGATGCCTGCCTTCTGCCGCACAAGCAAAAGCGCAACGTCATGACCGCCAGCAAGACGCAGGTCATCAAGCCGGTCTATAAAACCTCCGTCAAGGGATGGAAGCGGTACGAAAAGGAATTGCAGCCGCTCATAAAAGGGCTTAAGGCGAAGCGCATCTCCGGAAAATCTTCCGCGGGAAGGGCGGGGAAAGCAACGAAGAAGCGGCCTGCCGCGAAAAAGAAAACGGCGAGTCCGAAAAGAAAGAAAAAATAAGAATCGTTACGCCCTTTTCGCGCTTTCGCCCGGCAGCGGCAGCAGGTGCGCACCGCTTTCGTCCCGGTGCTTCTTCAGGTATTTCATGAACGGCGTGCCGCCCGTGCCGATGTCGGTCGGGTTGCCCTCGGCGTCGCGGGCCTGCTTGTGTATGTAGCTGGCCGCGTATTCCAGATGCTTCGTGCGGAACTTTTCCACCATCGTCACGATGTCGTTGTACAGCGTTATCAGCGCCGCGTCGTTGGAGTGCGCCACGAAATCGCGTAAGCGGCTGCGCTTCTGCACCTCTTCGATGAAGCGGCGGTGAAGCGGCGGGCGGTAGGCGTGCAGTTCGTCCAGATATTCGCGCAAAGGGTCGTTTTCATGCCCGATACCCATAAGCGCATCCATCACCGGCACGATGGAGCTTTGCGATCCCGTCTGGCCGCGGAATGATTGCCCCTTGCCCTTGTATTTTTCGACGCCTTCGTAGACAAGCCCGTCCGGCAGGGCGGGATTTCCTTTCCAGCCGTGAATGTAGGGGCGCACGCGGTGATAATAGATGTAGGGATCGCATTTTTCTATCATGCGGTCGAAAACGGGATTTATTTTTTGCCAGGCGGACAGAACCGCTTTCAGCCCGGCGGCAACGCCTTTCTCATCTTTTTTGTCTGCGGCCTCCAGCAAAGCGGGAATGGCGGCCAGCGCCGGGCCTGCTTTCGCCTCAATTTCAATATGAACCATGATGAACCAGTTTTCATCGATGCCGTCGTAGAAATTCTGGATCACGTAAATATTGTCGAGCGTGACGCCCTTGTCCTTTTCCAGCTTCGCCCAGTTGTCGAGCGTATAGGAGGTATAGGGCAGAAGCGGGAACTGCCCGATTTTATCGGCAAGCTTGCAGTAAGGGACGGCCAGATTGCGCGGCAGCTTTGCGGGCGCTTCCGGTTCCCCCCATACATAGGCCTGCACGATGAAGGAGTAATGGACCATCAGCATACGCAGCTGTGCGTCATCCAGCCTGTCCAGATGGTTTTCGATTTTGACTTCCGGCAGTTTGTCGAGGAAATACCTGACGCGGCCCGATGACATATAATCCGACAGTTTGTGCCCTGCCTCGACAACCGGCGTAAAATCCGCTGGCAGTTTTACCGCGCCCATATCGTGGGGCGTCAGAAAGCCGCGGTCGGCGGTGATGTCAAAATCTTCGATTTTAAAGGTTCCCATCGCGTTTCTCCTTTTTGGAAAATTCGAGGGACAGCATATATGAGTCGGAAGAAAAGGCAAAGAGGGCGGGGATATAGGCGGTTTATCCGCCGCCCGCGCCGGCGCCGATTTCAACGCTGGCGCCGTGACCGCCGCCGGTTTTTTTCTCCGGGTCGAGCAGGGTCAGGCCGCCGTCGCCGGGGCTGAGCGCGAAACCTGCGCCTTCGGGGATTGGCGCGACGATTTCGGGTTTTGCAATTTCAATGCCTTCCAGAACAACGGCAATGTTTTCTCCCGTATGACTTTTTGTCAGGGCGGCGAATTCCGCATCCTTTTCAGGGGTCAGGGTAAGGTAAATATATTTTCCGCCCCCGCTTTCCTGCCATGAAACAATATCGGCGTTTACAAGATTAAAAGTGGGAGCCTCCTGCCCGCGGGAAGTTCCGGGCAGAAAAAAAATAACAAGGGCAAGAAAAAGTAAAACCCTGTTCATTACAATCAGGCGGCTCTGCTTTCCTGTTGTGCTTTGACAGGTTTGCGCACTTTAAGCGCTTGCGTGCGCTTGCGCAGCGCCGATGTTTTCTTGTTCGGTTTTGCTTCGGCGTCTTTTCTGAAAACCAATCCCATAGCGGCACCGCCGGCAGTCGATGCATAGTACATAATATCCTCCTTCTATTTTTGATGTTTTTTTAGCCAAAATACACGAATACGCTGCCGCAGGGTAGCATCTGCATATTAATGAATGATTAACAACCGAAGACATAATTCAAAATGACGGAAACCCAGCCTGAAACTTATGTTCTGCCGTTGCGGCGGACGCGGTCAAAATAGATATCAAGACTGTCCATCAGGGCGCGGGCCATTTTTTGCTGAAAACCCGGATTTGCCAGCATCTTGCTCTCCGCGCCATTGGACATAAAGCCCATCTCTATCAGAATGGACGGGATATCCGGCGCCTTTAGGACGGCGAACCCAGCATAGCGGTGGGGATTATCCAATATGTCTATGCCGTTATGATCGAGAATATCCACGACCGTGTTAGCGAAGAATTTCGATTGGTTCATCGTGTCGCGCATTGTCAGGTCGACAAGAATATTGACGACGACTTCATCCTCCGCGCTCAGATCCACGCCCGCTATCAGGTCGGCGCGGTTTTCGCGCATGGCCAGTCTTTCCGTCTGCGCGTCCGAGGCATTTTCCGACAACGTGTAGACCGATGCGCCATGAACGCCTTTTTTGTCTATTGAATCGGCATGAAGGGAAATAAACAAATCCCCTTTGTTGCGGCGCGCGAAATCAATGCGCTGGTACAGGCGCAGGTAAGCATCGCGGTCGCGGGTCATCATCACGCGGTAGCGGCCGGAGTTTTCAAGCTGCCGCTTCAATTCCTTGGCCATGGAAAGGGTAATATTCTTTTCATTGAGCCCATGAGCCCCGACGGCGCCGGGATCCACGCCGCCGTGTCCGGCATCAATGATGATCAGCGGTTTTTCGAATGAAAGTTCCGGCGGTTTTTTTTGCGGGATGATCAGGCCGCCCGGCGATACGGCCGGCGTGGCTGCCGGTTTGGACGCAGGGATACCGGCCTGAAGCGGCGCGGACTCTTTTACAGAAGCGACAAGCCGGCTTTTCGTATCGGTCGCATTTTCATCATTGATAACCAGCCGCCCGTATACTTTGCGTTGCTGCTGATTGTAGGTATCGGTCGATACCGTATTGAAATCGACGACGAGCCTGTCCGGCAGGTTGCCGTCGCGGGGCATGAAGAAAACAGCCTTGATGTCGGCCGGTTTATCCATATCGATAACGATGCGCGAAATGCCGGGTTGCAGAGGTCCCTGTCTTATGCTGGAGACGCCCGATTGCACAGGGGTGCTGACCGCACTGACGTCCCATCCGAATGCAGGCATGTCTATGACAAGACGCCAGGGGTTCGACAGGGTAAAGACGCGAAAATCAACTTTTTCGCTCAGTTCCAAGACCATCCTGGTTTTATCCGGGTGCGTGCCGAAGCGGATATTATCGACGGTAAGGGCTCGCGCCGGGGCGGAAATTACGCAAAAAAGAATCATCGCCATGACAAAAAAGGCGAAGTGGCGGGCTGTATGCGATAGTCTTGCGCTCATGCTTCTCCATTCAAAATCCGTAGTTTACAGGCTTCATGATAATGGGTGAAGCCGCTGAAATCAAAAGAACTTTATTTTTTTGTTGCTGGGGGCGTCATCCGGCTGTAATGTACCCCCCATAGCGATCCGTTGCGGTTGTGCAATAACGGTTGGGACTGAACAAGTTTGAAAGGTTTCGCCAGTCGTAACGGTAAGGAGCCCCCCGAGGGGGTTGCTTCTGCTGGCATGGGGACTGTTCGATTCTTTCCGGACCGTTGTGGGCATCATCCACGCGCCATCACATAAAAAAGAAGTAAGGACGTTAATTTGCGCCTTGCGCCGCTGTTTCCCGCGCCATCGCTTGCGGGCAGCGTTTGCAGGGGCGCGTATGGATTTTTGGAGAACATAAATGACAAAAAGAATGCTGATTGACGCAACCCATCTGGAAGAAACCCGGGTTGCCGTCGTAGATGGAAACAGGCTGATCGATTACGATTATGAAAGCAAGGTACGAAAGCAACTGAAGGGAAGCATATTTCTGGCCAAGGTGACGAGGGTCGAGCCCTCGCTGCAGGCTGCTTTCGTGAATTTCGGCGGAAACCGCCACGGATTTTTGCCGTTCAATGAGATTCATCCGGATTATTTCCGCATCCCGATAGCTGATCGCGAAGCTTTGATCGCAGAACAGCAGGCGGAAATGGAAGCGCGCCGCGCCGAGGAAGAAGCCGAAGACGAGGCTGAGCAGCAGGGTGAAGACGGCGCGGATGCGCAACAGAAAGAAGAAGATGCTTCCGATACTGAAGAAGATGCAATCGTCGAAGTCGGCGGTGAAAGTTCCGATGGCAAACAGCAGGAAGCCGTATCTGCCGCAGAGTCTGCCACGGAGATAGAGGCAGGGAACGTGCCGCCTGCGTTTGATGAAGGCGAGATGGCGCCGGATGCTTCAGCCGAAGACCTGGTTCAGGAACAGGGATTGCCGGATGACGAGTTTCATGAGGACGGCGATGTAAACGGCAATGTCCGCGGGGAGGGTGATGGCGATTTTTCCGATGAAGCGGGGAATAGCGAGAATGACGCCGGAGGCGGCCGCGACAACAGATATCGCGGACGCAGGGGCCGAGGCAGAGGCAGAGGCAGAGGCAGAGGGCACGGACGCGGCGGACGGGGCCGGGGAAGGCATATGGAGGCGCGCAGCCGCCGTTTTGTTAAACGGGGCGATTCCGGAGAGGATGAAGGCGGGCGTTTTCCCATGCGTCGCCGCTACAAGATTCAGGAGGTCGTTAAGCGCGGTCAGATCATGCTGATCCAGGTGTCGCGGGAAGAGCGCGGCAACAAGGGTGCTGCCGTGACGACCTATCTGTCGCTGCCGGGCCGTTATTGCGTTCTTATGCCCAATAGCCAGCGCGCCGGCGGCGTCAGCCGCAAGGTGGCGAGCTTCGAGGATCGCCGCCGCATGCGCGAGATGCTTTCGGATATGAGCGTTCCGGATGGCATGTCCGTCATTATGCGGACGGCCGGCGTTGCGCGCACAAAGGCTGAGATCAAGCGCGATCTGGATTATCTTTTGAAGCTGTGGGACGGCATCCGCGAATTAACCCTGAAATCGACCGCTCCCGCCCTTGTGCACGAAGAGGGGCAGTTGATCCGCCGATCCATACGCGACATCTATGCAAGCGAAATCGAAGAAATCCAGGTTGCGGGCGAGGAGGGATACAAGACGGCGAAGGAATACATGAAAATGATGATACCTTCGCACGTGAAGCGCGTGCATCACTATGATGACGAAAAGATGCCGCTGTTCCACCGCTATCAGGTGGAAAGCCAGATCGCCGAGATGGGTGAGCCTACGGTGCGTCTCAGATCGGGCGGGTATCTGGTCATCAATCCGACCGAGGCCCTGGTGTCCATCGATGTCAACTCCGGGCGCGCGACGCGGGAGCGCCATATAGAGGAAACGGCGCTGAAAACGAATCTGGAGGCGGCGGAAGAACTGGCGCGCCAATTGAGGTTGCGCGATTTGGGCGGCCTTATTGTTATCGACTTCATCGATATGGAAGATCGCCGTAATAACCGCAAGGTTGAAAACCGTCTGCGTGATGCGCTGTCTTCCGACAGGGCGCGTATTCAGGTAGG
This sequence comes from Pseudomonadota bacterium, assembly GCA_016198545.1. Taxonomy (GTDB): domain Bacteria; phylum Pseudomonadota; class Alphaproteobacteria; order Micavibrionales; family Micavibrionaceae; genus JACQIJ01. The sequence continues at coordinate 3,059 of JACQIJ010000001.1, read as the reverse complement.
CCGCATTTCGTCGTTCGGCCTTCTGGAGCTTTCGCGCCAGCGGCTGAATCCCAGCCTGACCGAGGCGATGTTTGAACGCTGCCCGCATTGCAAGGGGATCGGTTTTGTACGGACCACCGACTCTGCAGCTATTCTGGCTTTGCGCGCTCTGGAAGAAGAAGGCGGGCGCGGCCGCGCGGCGGAAGTGGCGCTGAATGTTCCGGATGCGGTCGCGATTTATATACTGAACAACAAGCGCGGCGCGTTGTCGGATATCGAGCGCCGGTACGGTTTCAAGGTCATGATACGTGCCGATGAGACGCTTGCGCCCTCGGGATTCAGGGTTGACCAGTTGCGGGCTGTTCCCGGCGCGGTGCGCGGAGATGATGCTGCCGGGGAAAACGGCGAGAACAAGGCGGAGGCGCCTCCTCCTTCAGACGAGGAAGGCGATGCCGGCGGGCAACAGCCACCGTCGCACCGTTATGATGAGGACGGGGATAACGGCAATGATGCCGGTGGCAGACATCGGGGCGGAAGACGTCGCCGGGGCCGTCGCGGCGGGCGCGGCAGATTCCGCAACCGCGATGACAGGCATCAAAATCGCGGGGATGAGACCGCATCTTCCGGCGAAGCCGGGGAGCATTACGCGTCCGATGCTGATAATAATACATCGTCGTTGTCCGCACCCGAGGCTGAAGGAAACGTCGGCTTTTCCGGGGACGGCGATCAGCGGCCGTCGAACGACAGGCATCCGCCGGCGCCGCGTGATTACGAAGTCTTGAACGATCCGCCGGGCCAGAAGAAAAAGGGCTGGTGGAACAAGATCAGCGGCAAATAAGGCGATTGGCTTCAAACGATTGTGAAAAAGGCGGCCTTTGTGCCGCCTTTTTCGCGCCAGCGCGGCGCTTTCCCTGCCGTGGAAATCTTTAATTTTACATATTATTTACCTGTCTTTCAGGCGCTTTTGTTATGATGACCTATATACAGGGAATCAGGGATTTTTGCGCAGTTTGAAGGATTTTTAAGAATCGTCCGCCTGCAGTCCGGGGCAGGGCTTTCAGCCCCGCAACACAACGGCCCCGCGTCCGGGCGATAACCAGTCGGGCGTGTTGTCCCCTTGGCCGCCGGGTTTTGTAAGCCCGGCGGCTTTTTTTTTGCCTCCGCGAATGCTAATTATTATTGCGTGTAATGTCGGCTTCAACCGGGAAAGGGTTTTTCATGAAAAAGACAGGGATATTAACGTTTGTTTTTCTGGCCGCGCTTTTTGCGTCATACGGCCCGGTTGCGGTTTACGCCGAAGAAAAGGACAAGCCCGCTGCGGCCGTCGCCGAAAACGAAAAGGCGGCGGAAGACGCCGCCGCAAAGGTGCGCAGCGACTATAAGGAGAAAATTAAGGCGGCGACCAGCGAACTCGGAGAATCGTTCAATGAAGAGCAGACCGTGAATATGGGGCGTATCAGGGGGAATTTCGGAATTATCCGCGCCATAAAAATCATGAAACATGACATCGGCGATGCCGTGAAAAGATGCGGGGATGCCAATGCGGACATGGAGGATGCCATGACGAAGCGTTTTTCCGCGTGGGACAAAACAGTTGCGCCTTTGCTGAAGGAAGACGAAAAGAATCTGGAAGATTCGATTAAAAAATCGTCCTTTCCCGATGAGAAAAAAGTGCGCGCCTATCTTAGCCTTATTGACGATGCGGCGGAGGAATCCGATAAAGCGCTGGGCGAAAAGCAGGTCATCACGACGCCTGAATCCTGTCAGTATCTTATGACGTCGCTGGATAAATCGGAGCCTATGGTCGTGTCGCTTCTTAACGGCATTAAATGGCCCATGCTGGGCGATGCCGTTGAGGAAAAGCCGGCCGCTGAGCCTGCGGAAGAAACGAAAAAAGAAGAAAAGCCCGAAGATAAAAACGGTGACAAGGCCGAGTGAATTTTCCATCTTCCGTCCCGGATTCCGCCCGTGAAAATTCTTCAGGTCATGGCGGGTGCGCAGCATGGCGGGGCGGAAACGGCCTTCGTCGATATGTGCCTTGCGCTGCATGATGCGGGGGAGCAGATTGAAATTGTTACGCGCCCGAATCCCCTGCGCGTGATGCAACTTTCGAAGGCTGGATTGAAAGTTCATGAACTGCCGTTCGGTGGCGTTCTCGATGTTTATACGACATTGAGGGTGAAAAAAATCATCAGGGATTTCCAGCCGCATATCGTCCAGACATGGATGTCGCGCGCCGCGCAGAAAACGCCGAAATGGAAGGCGGATACGGGCATTCCCCGCTATCTGGTCGTATCGCGCCTGGGCGGATATTACAAACTGAAGCATTTTCACCACACTGATTTCTTCACGACGATTACGCCAGACATCCGTGTTTTCCTGATACGCCAAGGCGTAAAAGAGGAGAATGTCCGGCACATCAACAATTTTGCGGAAACGGAAAAACCGGCCCGGCCCGTAAGACGCGCTGCGCTGGATACCCCGGAAAACGCACCCGTGCTGCTGGCCCTGTCGCGCCTGCATCAAAGCAAGGCGATCGATGTCGTCATTGACGCGTTGCCGGACCTGCCCGGCGTCTATTTCTGGGTTGCAGGCGAAGGGCCGCTGCGGAACGATCTTGAAAGCCGGGCGCGCGATAACGGCGTGGCCGACCGGGTGCGTTTTCTCGGCTGGCGCGACGACCGCGCGGCATTGCTGCAGGCGGCGGACATATGCGTATTCCCCTCCCGGTACGAACCGTTCGGAACCGTTTTCGTGCAGGCCTGGGCGCAAAAACGGCCCTTCATCGCCAGCGCAGCGGACGGCCCGCGCCAGTATGTCCGTGACGGGGAGGATGGTCTGCTGTTTCCTGTCGACGATACGGGGGCCTTTGCGGCGGCGGCGCGGCGGCTGCTGACCGACCTGGTCCTTGCCGAGCGGCTGGCGGAGAAGGGATACCTGCGTTATCTTGATGAATTTACTAAGGAAAACACAGTTTCCGCCTATCTCGATTTTTATCATAACATTCTATCGCGCGAAAACCTTGTCTCAGTAGCCTGATTTTCTGATAGATTCGAATCTAATTATGAAAAATATATTTT
>JACQIJ010000059.1 GCA_016198545.1 Pseudomonadota bacterium | reverse complement strand
GCGTTACTCTGCGCGTGAAGAAGTCTCCGGGCGCAGCATCCTTGTCCTCAGGCGGCGTCCATAAGATATATTTCGGCGTGCAGGACACCGGGGTTGGCATTTCCAAGGATGCACAGAAAAACCTTTTCAACCCCTTTGCCCAGGCAGACAGCAGCGTAACGCGAAAGTTCGGCGGTACAGGCCTGGGCCTTGCGATTTCCCAAAGGCTTATCGAGGCAATGGGCGGAAAAATCCAGATAGACAGCATCGAAGGAGAGGGCAGCACATTCCATTTCACGGTCATGCTTGAGGAGGGAAGCGCAGAGGCGGCGGAAGATTCCTCAACAAAGCCGTTGCGCATGCAGAAGTCCGAAAAATCCCTGAAAATCCTGATTGTAGAAGATAACGAAATCAATCAGCGTCTTCTGAAGGAGTTTGTAAATCGCATGGGGCATGAAACGACCCTTGCGGGGACGGGAGAGATTGCGATTGAACTGATAAAGAGCAACAGTTTCGATATGGTTCTGATGGATGTAGAGTTGCCGGGCCTGAGCGGCATGGGCGCGACCAAGGCAATTCGCGCCATGGAAGACAGGCAGAAAGCCATGCTGCCGGTTATTGCGTTGACCGGCAATGTGCGCAGCGAGGACGTGCGGCAGTGTTATGCGGCCAATATGAACGGCCATCTGGCCAAGCCCGTTGATCCAAAGCGCCTGAAACAGATGATCGACAAGGTTATCAGCAATACGCTTGATAACCCGGTTGTTCTTGAGGATAAGGCGGAAGAAACCTATACAAAAGTCAATAGGCTGGACAAGGAAAGCATCGCTTCGCGCGTTAAGAGCAAGGTGGAGGGGGAGCAACCGGAATCTGAAGAGACGGCTATTGTTTCCGAAGATGATCGCGTGGAGGAGGCTGCGGATGTTGGCTTTAAGGCGGAAGAAGAGATGGAGGAAAGTCAGGTTATTGCGGGAGACCCCGTTAAGGCCGTTCCCACTTATAAAAGCCCTGCTGAAATCGGCGCTGTCGATGAAATTGCGCCCATCAGGCGATTGGCCATGCAGGCGCAGGAAATGGCTTTTGAGCCCAGCGACGACGACAGTCCGTTCTCTTTGCCTCCGCAGGGCGGGAAGGAAAAAGGCCCCGGCGGTTCCGGCAAAGGAATGTCTTTCGATGAAAGCAGCCTGTCGGTTTTGCGCCGGAGCATGGATGATAGTTCGTTCGGCGGACTGATCGACGACTTGTTTTCAAAATCCGATGAGATTATCGATGCCATCAGAGGGCATGCACAGACAAACAGGATATCGGAGATACGCGCGCGCGCGCACGAACTGAAGGGTATGGCGGGAAACTACGGCTTGAGAGAGCTGAGCGAACTTGCCGCCAGTATAGAGGTGGCTGCGAAGGAAGGCCGCATTGGAACAATCAACGATCTTCATAAGACGCTTCCCGGGGTAAATATACGGGCGCGGGAAGCCGTAGATCAGTGGATGGCGGGATCCTAGTTTTTCTATTCACGGGCGTTTTTTTTCAGGCTTTCATCGTATCTTTAGCAGGATATCGGAAAAATCCATTGCCACCCGTTCGACGGCATAGACGGGAGGCAGCAATGATGGTTGCAAAGATTCGCGTTTTTTTTGGGGGGCGTTCTTCATGGCGTTTATGAAGTCATCCATATCCGGGCATACCGTTACAGCTCCATGTGCAGCCAGTGCGGATATCTCCGATATTCCGCCGGATTCGGATGTAGCGATAACGGGCGTTCCGCAGGCAAGAGATTCGAGCGCGACATTAGGCAGTCCTTCCGATCGCGAAGGCAAGAGAAAGGCATCTGCCGACGCGTAATATTGCCAGGGATTCTCCTGATATCCGGCGAAAGAAACTCTTTCCGTCATATCGATTTTTTTTACAAGCGCTTCCAGCGCTTTGCGCTCCGGCCCTTCGCCAAGAATGGTCAGATGCCAGTCCATTGTTTTCGGCAGGCGCGGCATATTTTCAATCAACCGGTCAAAACCCTTTTGGTAATGGAGTCTCCCGGCTGACACGAAATGGATATCTGCTTTCTTCGGCAAAGGGATGTTCTCATTTATCTTTGATTCTATAAAATTGACATCTACGGGATTGGGAAGAATAGAAAAGTTTCCGGTTTTTACGCCGACGATATTTAAAAACTCGTCAACAATTGCCTGCGCCGGGCTTATAACTCTGTCCGCTTTTGGGTAGAGCCATTTATAGAGAATGCGTATGAGAGGCAGGGCAGAGCCGCGTTCTTTCAGTATGAAGGATGGCGTTATAGCTTCGCGGACCACAAATTTCGTGCGGGGAAAGAAGGGTTTTAGCAGCAAGAGGGCGAAATTCATGTGCGCCATTGTTGAGACGGCTATATCCGGGTTGATTTTCTTCATTTTTTTGTACAGGCGGGGCAGGGACTTTCCTACGCTATCCTTTTCCGACAGGGCATAAAAAGGGATGTCCGCGCCTATAAGGGTTCGTAAGCGCCCTTGTGAACTGACTGTCACGAACACGGGGGCGAAGCGTTCGCGGTCCAGATTGTTCATCAGCGTGATTAGAACGCGTTCCGCGCCACCGGCCGTCAGAGCGGGAAGTACGAATAGAACCTTCCTTTTTGCATTCTCAGTCACTGATTTTGCGCATGGTTAAAATGACGATTTCATCGCCGTATTCAATTTGCCCTGACATTTGTATTTTATCATTCTTGCGCGCCAGTTTCAGGATTGTCTTATAGGCGACGGGTTCCAGCGTGGGAGATCCATCCGGCCGGGTGAGCGCGAATCCTTCCTTGGCCTCTGCCGGGTCGGCAACGGCAATCATTTCAACTTCTTTTTCATTAAGGATGCGGAAATGACTGTTCCAGAGTACGTTATTCTCATCAAAACGCGAGGTTTTTCCATCGCGGATGATGGTTATGCCGTCGCTTTTGCGCTCCAGCGGCCCATCATAGTTGCTGGTGGAGGTAACCCTGTATTTTCCGTCGAGATTGATGTCGTTCATGGACAGGCATCGTAACGCAGTTTTATTTAATATCAATATTTCTGATAGGGAGGCGGTTATTTAGACATAGTGCTTGAAATTCGCGCGGCAGTCAGGGGCGGAAATCCAGGGATTGCTGTCCGGATTTAGGGCCGGCGAGGATAAATCCGTAGGGGCTGTTTTTCTTGCGGAATATCTTTGTGGGTTCGAATCCGGCCTGCTCCAGGATCGTTTTCCAAATCGTTTCATTCCATTTGTAGGAAAGGATGTTGGTTTTGCTATACCCCTTCCGGACAGGCACATTTCCTTCAAATGTAGGCACGTCATGATCTTTCGTGCATACGGCGCAGAGCTTTACAGCTTTTGCCTCCGGGTCATATCGCATCCCCATCTTCCAGTATTGGAAGGGGTCATAGGACCTGTCTGTAATATCATTGCCATGAATGGCGATAGGAAATTCTCCGAGCACGAAGGCTTCGAATTCAACAGTTCGTTGATACTTTGCGGAAAGTATGCCGGGGCTCGTTTCTGCGTCATAGGCAATAAGCAGATGGGGGCCGACGCTGTGCTGCCTGCTTATTTTTGTCAGGTACATGGCCGCATTTTGCATGCCGTTCTTGCCGCCTGACAGGCTGTAATCGGGCGCATTGGCCAGCGTACCGCCGTAAAACAGGTATAGAGGAGCGCTGTCTTTCATGACCGGGATCGGAATTTTGTCGGCCGACATCGTCATGAAGTCGAAGGCGATGCTTGTTGCATGTATATTGAATTTATCGCGTATGGCTTTTGCAGACTCGATGGCATACCGGCTTAGAATGTCTATGCCGGTATATCCGGTTATCGCGTGATTTCCGCTTTGCAGGATGGCTTCTATCGTTTTGATGGGCTTTTCAACGCCGGATTTTCCTCCCGTTCCGCATTCAATGAGGTGAATGTTGGAGGGAAGATAGCTGATAAGGCCGTTTTCCACAGCATAATCAAGCGCCCGCAGATCTCCATCGATAAAATCGTATGATCTTGTGTGTTCGATCATTTCGTCCCAGGCATAACCGCCGCACAAAATCTTCCCGAAATGCCGGGTCAGCATAGCATATATATCCTGATCGGTTTCGCCGTCTTGCTTATCCCCGGCGGGGGCAGGAGGCGATTCAAGGAAAAGATAGCGCGTCAACGATCCTTCTTCCCTGTTACGCAATGTGCCCATGAAAGCCTCGCGGAATCCTGCGCTTTCAGGGGTAATCAGCTTGACGTCCCTTACGATATCCCGGGGCGGGGTTTGATTGATGCTCGGAAAAAACTCGCCCACTATCTGCCCTGCGGGTTCAGGGCTTGTATTTCCATCTGCGGTGTTTTTATCGTTTATCACGTGCCCCCTATTTCCCCCCGCGCGCGGCAGAAACTTTGTAGTCCGGCGGCATTATCGCAGTATTCCATATGGCACCGAACTGGACTCTGTAGGCTTCGGCCACGGCCGGGTAGTCGATGATGATGACTGTCGGTTCGGCGCCGAACAGAAGTACGGCGAGTTTCTTCCCGTATACGTAGAAAGGCACGGAACTGAAGTGTTCTTTCGGCGTCCAGCGGTATTCGGCATAGTCAGGCGTGGCGAGGTAATAATTGTCTTCTTCGCGGATCATGATTTTGTATGTGATGCCCTGTACTTTTTTCATACGACTGATGTGTGTCTCTAAGTTCTCCGGACCAAGCCATTTCTCAAAGTCACGCTCGTTGACGTTGCTGACCAGGACCTCTCCTGGATCCGCAGAAAGAACGTCGTATATGTCTTGATAAAATTCCCAGAAACCTTCGCGGCCGCGCAGAACCCGGACGTCTCCTGTTTTCTGGCGCACGCCCTCCCGGCCTATAAATTCAATCTCGGAATCTTCAAACGCTTTCTGGATGGTTTGCAGGGTGCTGGCGCGCGGCGTACTTTGCCCGTTTTCTATGCTGCCGATTGAGGTTGCGGAAATGCCGGTTCTGTTGGCAAGGTCCGCCTGGCTCCAGTTCAAAATTCCGCGCGCGCCCCTTATTTGTGCTGTCGTGATGCCCATCTTCTTCTCCGGAACACGCTTTTGGTAGAAAAGCGTACTTGGTAAAAAAATAAGTTTGCAGTGGCTGTCGAAAGATTTTTACCCAGCCAAGGTATTTTAAGCAACAAAAAACTACAATATTCCGGAAAATAATTTTCTTGGAAGAAACTGCCGGCCGTTTAGGCCGCTTTTTCTTTATTTTTCAGCAGCCCTTCGCGCCGCAGCAAAGAATCAGGATCGGCGTCGCGCCCGCGGAATCGTTTGTAAAGGAGGCGCGGGTGTTCGCTGCCCCCCTTCGCCAGCACTTCTCTTTTGTATGATTCTGCCGTTGCCTTGTCATACAGGCCTTTTTCAAGAAAGAGTTCGAAGGCGTCCGCATCCAGAACTTCGGCCCATTTGTAGCTGTAATAGCCGGCGGAGTAACCGCCGGCGAACAGGTGGCTGAAAGACACGGAGAAAGGGCCGGCCAGACGGGGGAACAGGCGCGTATCCTTCGTTGCTTCGTCTTCAAAGGCGGCTACGTCGGATATTCTTGCCGGGTCGCCTGTGTGCCAGGCCATATCGAGATATCCGAAATTGGTCTGCCGCAGTCCTGCCCATCCCGCCATGAAGTTTTTCGACGCATTCAGCTTTTCGATGAGTGCGGCGGGAATTCTCTCCCCCGTTTTATAGTGCCCGGAAATCATATCAAGCGTTTCCTTCTGATATGTCCAGTTTTCCTGCAGCTGCGAAGGTAGTTCGACGAAATCCCATTTCACGTTCGTGCCAGCCAGAGAGGAATAGCGCACGCGCGACAGCAGGGCATGGACGGCGTGCCCCATTTCGTGAAACAGCGTGGAAACCTCCCCGTGGGTCAGGAGCGAGGGTTTATCTTTCGTCGGCTTTGTGAAGTTGCAGACAATGGATATGAGGGGGCGTTCCACACGCCGATGGAACAGCCCCTGATCGCGATAGCTGGTTTTCCAAGCCCCGTCTTTTTTTCCGGTACGGGGGAAAAAATCGGCATAGAGTGTGCCGACGAAGCCATTGTCCGTTTCATCGCGCACATCGTAGGCCGTGACGTCGGGATGCCATACCGGATAGGCATTGTTTTTTTCAAATCGCAGGCTGAACAGTTTTCCAAAGTGAGAAAAGCACCCCTTCAGGACGGTCTCCAGAGGGAAATAAGGGCGCATATCCTCCGATTTAAAATGATAAAGGCTCTCTTTCTGTTTTTCGGCATAGTAAGCTATATCCCAGGGCTGCAACGGCTTTGAGCGACCCAGCGTTGCGGCGAATTTCTGGAGGCTCTCAAGGTCGCGCTGGGCCGCTGGCTTATAGGCTTTTTTCATTTTTTCGAGAAACGCCATGACCGTTTCCGGCTTTTCGGCCATGCGGCGCTGAAGAACGTAGCGGGCGTGGTTTTGATAGCCCAACAACTTCGCCCGCTTATCGCGCAGGCGTACGATTTCCATGACAACGGGGGCGTTGCTGTATTCCGCACTGTCCCACGCCCGGCTGGAAAAGGCGCGCCACATTTTTTCACGCAGAGCGGAATCGTCGGCATATTGCATGAACGGGCCGAAGCTGGGGTAATCCAGAGTAAACAGCCATTTTCCTTCATAGCCCTTTTCCTGCGCCGCGTGTTTTGCTCCGTCGCGGCTTGATTCCGGAAGGCCGTTCATATCCGTTTCGTCGGTAATTATCAGCTCGAATTGCTCGGCCGACTTTGCGACGTTGTTCATGAATATCGGGCCGAGGACGGAAAGGCGTTCATCTATTTTCCGTAGTTCAGCTTTTTTGGCGTCGTCGAGCAGCGCGCCGCCGCGGACAAAGCCGTTGTACGTTTCATCCAGAAGCGTTTCCTGTTCGACCGTCAGCATCATCATGGCGCGCCGTTCATATACGTTCCTGACCCGGGAGAACAGATGTTTGTCCAGCAGAACATCGCTGCTGAAGGCCGCGTTCATGGGGCCTATTTTTTCAGCCAGATCATGCAATCCGTCCGTGCCGGCGGCTGAAAGCTGGTTGTAAAATACGGATGTAACCGTTCCCAGCGTTTCGGACGCGGTTTCAAGCACCTCGATCGTGTTGTCGAAGTCGGGCGATCCGGCGTCGCTTTTTATAGCATTGATATTCCGCCGCGCCTCGGCAATGGCTTCTGCGACGGCGGGGAGGAAATGATCCTCCTTTATGCTGTCGAAGGCGGGCGCATGATTGGGCAGCGTTGATATATGCAGCAGCGGATTATCGTGTTTTTGCATTGTCATCCGTTCGGGCTTTGCGGTTGATTTCAGGGGGAAAGCGTAAGGCTGGTAATGTCCATTCCGCCTTCCTTCGTTTTGGGATCGAAGGCGCTGACGATGATTTTATACGTCCCTTCTTTGGGGATGGGGAACCTTGCGGCATATTGCCCCGGCTTTCCAGTAAATGTCATGGGCGCTGTGGCAAAAAGATGGGATTCGACATATATGTCCGCGCTGACCTCATAGCGTTCCGGCGGCCAGGGTGAATCTTTCTCAACGGCGCACCCGCACATTTTCACGACGTTTGCTGTGACCGTCAGGGGCTTTTGGGCATCGAATTTTTCTTTTGAGGCGGCTGCCGGTTCCAGAATATCAACGGCGAATCCCGGCAGTTCGAGCATGATGCCGTTTCCTGAAGCATAGTCTTTGCCGGGGATGATGATCATATCCTGACTGATCGAGGCCATGCTCTGCGGTTGGGACAAGGGACCCGTTGCCGTGATCGTAACCGGCGTTGGCTCAATCAGTTCCAGAGAAAATTCGATCCTTGCGCTGTTTTCCGTTACGAGATCCGCGTCGCGGGGGATGGACGCGCCCATCAGCTTTGCCGTATCGCCCGTGCCGCCGCTTGTGTTTCCTTCGGCGACTATGTCGCCGTTAACCTTGTTCCTGATAGTGATGTGGGCGCCGCCCATGGAAGATCCAATAAACTTTGCGTCTTTTGCGCGCACGGTGACCATGAAGTTCGTTTCCGGCACTAATTCCTGCGCTTTAGCCGGAGCGGCCGCCGCGAAGACCACGATAATCAGGATTGCAAACAGGCTTGAAAGACGCATAAGATACCCCACGAAATTATATTATGAACAATGTCTCCTTTGGCGGGAGGCCGGAAACAAATATGCCATGTCCCTGCGTTCGGCGCAATTTGACGATATTTATTTTTCGCCCGAGGACGGGTTGGCGGAAACACGTCATGTTTTTATAGACGGCAATAATCTGCCAAAAGCGTGGGAGGGAAAACCGCGCTTCGTGATAGCGGAAACAGGGTTCGGAACGGGACTGAATTTTCTGGCTGCGTGGGCCATGTTTGAAAAAATGGCGCAGCCGGATCAGAAGCTTCATTATATTTCCTTCGAGAAGTATCCTTTGGGGTGGGATGATATTTCCGGCGCGCTGGCGCGCTGGCGTTCCGAATTCGGAGGGCGGATGGACAGGCTTCGATCGCTTTATCCCATGCGCGCGCCGGGATTTCACCGCCTCATGCTGAATGCGCAGGTAACGCTGACGCTCGTATTCGATGATGTCAATGCGGCCCTGCCGCAAACGGATATTCCCGGCGGCGTCGACGCATGGTTTCTGGACGGATTCGCGCCTTCAAAAAATCCGGATATGTGGTCGGAAACCCTTTTTTCAGAAATGTCGCGGCTAAGCCGCCCGGACACGACATTTGCGACGTTTACGGTTGCGGGGGCCGTTCGGCGCGGGCTGGAAGCGTCGGGATTCTCCGTCGAGAAGACGCCGGGCTATGGGCGAAAAAAGGAAATGCTGCGCGGCGTCTCCGGCGAACCGCGCAAACCGGGCATTGGGAAGATGCCCGAGAATGTCGCCATCGTAGGCGGCGGGCTGGCGGGGACGGCGGCGGCCTTCGTATTGAAGCGCAGCGGCATCCGGCCGGTCATATTCGAAAAAACCGCTTCGCTTGCGTCCGGCGCATCGGGCAACGCGCTGGGTCTTTTCAATCCACGCCTTTCAGCGCACCGCACGGCGGAATCCGATTTTTATACGGCAGGGTTCGCGCAGGTCGCAAGGACGTTGAGGGAACTGCAGGACGGCTGCGATATAAAGTTCAATCCCTGCGGGAGCCTTCATATCTTTACCGACGCCGAGAAGGAAAAGCGGCTGCGCGGCGCGGCGGAGCGCTGGGGATGGCACGAAACCCATATGCGAATTCTCGATGCGGAAGAATCGTCGCGTTATGCGGGTCTGAAAGTCGATAGAGGCGCGCTGCATCTTCCCGATGCCGGAACGGTCAGTCCGCAGGCGTTGTGCCGCGCTTATGCGGACGGCGTCGATTTGATTTTCAATGCGGATATCCGTATTGACGAACTGAAAAAGGAGTACGACGCGGTCATTCTGGCTTGCGGCGCGGCGGTGAGGGATTTCCCGCCATTAAGAAATTCGCCCGTCCACACTGTGCGCGGGCAGGTTACGCAGGCGGCGGCGAGCGATCTTTCCGCGGAGTTGAAAATCAATTTGTGCTTCGGCGGGTATCTTTCGCCGCCGCAAGGCGGCCTGCACATGCTGGGCGCGACATTCCAGAAGTGGCTGGATGATTGCGATGCGAAGGAAGAGGATCATATCGACAATATCCGCAGGCTGGAGCGGTATTTCCCCGGTCTGGCGGAGGGGCTTGAGATAAAAGGCGGCCGCGCCGCGCTGCGAACTTCGTCGAAGGATCGCTTTCCGCTGACGGGGCGCGCGGCGGAAAATCTGTATGTTTCCACGGCGCACGGATCTCATGGAATCGTTTCATCTCTTGCCGCCGCGCATCTTTTGTCTGACATGATACTGGGCGCGCCGCGCAGTCTGCCGGCACGTTCCGTCAGAGCGCTTTCCCCATCCCGTTTTGCCGAGAGGGATCAGAGAAAAAGCATAAAATTATAAAATTACAGCCGAGAGGCTATTCTTCGGCGTCGGGCTCGGATGCCATGTCTGTTACTGGCTCGGCGGATTCATTCGGTAAAGGCGGCCCCCATGCCAAGCCCTTTCCGGCAGCTATGAGACAGGCTTCCTTCTCGCCCGTCTTGTCCGTACCGACCGATAGGATGAAGAAAGGTCCCCCTTCTTCATCGGATTCGTAAAATTCCATGCGGTTTTCGTTGTTAGTTGCGCCGGTTAGAATCAGGCTGTATGGCGCTTCTGCGTTTTTCTCGTTGAGGAATTTTTTAATTTTTTCTCCTGCATAACAGGGCACCGTTTCCCTCAGGGCGCAGTTTCTTTCAGCCTCATCCTGTTCAGTGCATTCGGGGTAGCGCAAAACGCTGACGGGGACATCGCCCGTCGTTCCATGCTCGATCGCGGGTTTGCCGTCGTTGCCCGCAGTCGTTCCCGCCTTAATGAGTATGTGGATCGCATAAGCTATGGCTGCGATAAGCACGATTAGCGTAATGCCGCCGATGCGTTCGAGACCTGTTTTCATGGAGATATATTTCCTTCGGGGGTGAAACGACTATGCTCCCGCCATTGTACAGGGCTGCGGGTAAGGCGAAAAGCCCTTGCCGCGGCAAGGGCTTTTCATATCCCGGGCAGTTACTGTTTTTCCATGACTGCCGCCGATTTGGCGAGGCGCGCCAGCTGGATGAATTCACTGCGGTAGCCGAATTCATCCGCTCCCTTGCCGTTTTGCGCCATGTTGATGACATCGTCATACGTCATCGCGCCGACGTATTTGCCGCCCTTGAGCATTTGTCCGAAGGAGGCGACGGCAATGGAAAATCGCACGTCGTCATTAGCGTCCGGCAGACAATTTTCCGCGGGGCCACAGGCTGTTTTCGCCAGAGATCTGCGCTCATTCTCCATCGTCACAGGCGTTGTAATCAGCTTTGACGCGTCTTCGTCCGGCAGTTTGTAGCGGATTTTCAGGAAGGCGTACTCATCGCTGAAATTCGCATCCGCTTTCGCCTGTTCGGCGGGCGCGTAGCGGCTGTCGTCCACCGCGCGCAGGCCGCTGCCGACCAGCGTGATTTCATAGATGGCCGTGACGCTGTGCCCCGCGCCGATATCGCCCGCATCCACCGCGTCGTAGTTGAAATCCTCGCGGTTCAGATGCCGGGTTTCGTAACCAACCAGGCGGTATTCCGCGACGGTCGCCGGGTTGAATTCCACCTGTATCTTCACGTCCTTGGCAATCGGGAACAGAGTTGAGGTTGCTTCCTCGACCAGCGCCTTGCGCGCCTCGTTCAGGTTGTCGATGTACGCCGCAACGCCGTTGCCGTTTTGCGCCAGTTCCTGCATAAGGCGGTCGTTCAGGTTGCCCTGCCCGAAGCCGAGAACGGACAGGAATACGCCGGATTCGCGTTTACGCTCTATGAAATCCTTAAGTTCTTCCGGGTTCGTAATGCCGATATTGAAGTCACCGTCAGTGGCGAGTATCACGCGGTTGACGGCTTCCTTGTCGAAGCCGCTTTCGGCCAGTTGGTAGGCCTGCCGGATGCCCTCCGCGCCTGCGGTGCCGCCGCCCGCAGACAGATTGTCGAGCGCGCTCAGGATTTTCGCTTTGTCGCTAACTTTTGTCGGCTCCAGAACCGTGCCTGCCGCGCCCGCATAGACCACGATGCCGACGGTATCGTCAGGTTTCAGGGTATCGAGCAGCATTTTCATCGAGTTGATGAGAAGCGGAAGCTTATCCGGACTGTTCATGGATCCGGACACATCGAGCAGGAATACGAGATTGCTGCGCGGCTGCGCATCCGCATCGATGTCGTAGCCCTTGATGCCGATATGGACAAGTTTGTTCCCTTCCTTCCAGGGGGAGGGGATGACGGTGACGGAGGGACGGAACGGCTGCTCCTTCGTTTCCGGCAGAGGATAATCGTAGTCGAAGTAATTGATCATTTCCTCGACCCGCACGGCGTCTTTCTGCGGCAGGACGCCCGCGTTCAGTTGTCTGCGCACGAAGGAATAGGAAACCGTGTCGACATCGACGGAAAAGGTCGAAACCGGCTCCGCGCCGACTGTTTTAATCCGGTTTTCATCGAAGTCCCCGAACTGGTCGCGGCCGGCATCCCTGTAGTATCCGGGATCAATGATTTCGCCGTCAATGATGCCGATGGCGGGCGTTGCGTACATCATGGTTCCTTGCGCGGCGCGTCCGCCCGCTATGGAATCCATGGCCATAACATTTGATTCTGCGGGCGGACGCATCATGGGCGCGGGGGCCGAGGGCAAGATTTTTTCCCGTACGGCCGTGCGGAATTCATTTTTGGATTCCGGCCGTTCGGTCGCCGTCAATGAATCACCGCCGCGCAAATCCGATTCCCGGGACCGGAGCAGGTCTTCTTTTTTATTTTGGGCCGCCGTATGTTCCTTGCGCGGCGCGAATGTTTCCGACTCAAGCCCGGCAATATTGTCCGGCATGACTTTGTCGTAGCCGCGCGTTGCGATTTGCTGCGCCGAAATGCCGCAGACGAGCACGACCGCCATCGCTGTGGCCATGCCGCCATATACCAAACGTCTGTTCATGGGGGTTCTCCTTTGTTTCTGGGTTGAACTGCCCATAAGACGGCCCAGCAAAGGGATTCCTTGGAACTTTTTTTGTCCTTTTTTTTCAGCGGCATCAAATTCGGCCAGCGCAAGATTCACAGCGCGTTTTTTCGCGTTGTCATCGGCGGCAGGAACCTCATATTCCCGCAAAATCTGCTTCAGTTGCGCTTCATCCATGACGGCGCTCCTTTCCGGTTAGCTTTTTGCGGGCTTCGTGGATATACCAGGACACGGTGCTTTCCTTTACGCCCATTACGCCGGCGGCTTCGGCGTGCGTCATGCCTTCGCTGAATACAAGCAGAAGCGCGGCTTTCTCCTTTTCCGGCAGGGCCAACACTGCGGCCAGGGCTTCTTTATGCTGCATGTCCTTTTCGGCGTTGCCGGGCGCGATGCCGGCATGCCCCGATTCCGGCAGGGGAACGAATTTCCTGTTCGCTTTCCGCCAGTCCATCGCTGTATTTATCACCAGCCGGTAAAGCCAGCTTGTAAAGGCCGCTTCAAAACGGAACGATTTCAGGCTGTGCGCCAGCTTTATGCAGGCATTCTGCGTCACGTCCTCCGCGTCGGCCCGGTTGCCGCACCATTTGAAAGCCATCCTGAACATTGCGTCATAGTATCCCTGCAGGAGAGCCTCAAAGGCCCTCCTGTCGCCCTCCTGGGCCCGCTTTATAAGTTCATCATCCTGCCGTTCTGTCATTTGCAACCTGTATGACGACGCTATCCGGAGATTCCTTGGTTTTTATGAGCCGTTAGTGATTTTTCCACATGTGCGCGGTAGAATGAAGGTGCTGGTGTTAAAATTCGTGTAATATTATTTCTTCAAGCTTGCTGGTGAACCATGATCAGGAAATTTTATGCGTGGCTTCAATGCCTTGACGGCGCTACGGCTATAGAATACGGGCTTATCGCGGGGGGAATCAGCCTTGCGATCGTCGCTTCCGTTTTTCTTTTCGGCGATGATTTACAAAGCATTTTCAGCGCGATAGCAGAGCCGATGGACGATATTTCCGCCGAAGTCGAAAGCGGGCGTTAGGAAAGAGTTAATAAAATTTTAACTTTTTTCCGTTCATAATGAGGAATGGAAATTACCCGGCATTTTAGGAAAATTAATAATAAATTGTTGCTATGGATGCATGACGGAAGCGGCGTGACCGGCTTCGAGTATGCCTTTATAGCAGGCGGCGTCGGCATGGCGCTGATTACCGGCATGGCGCTTTTCGGCGATCAGTTCAATTATATGTTTCAGGAGGTATTTTCGCCGGCCCTGCAGGAACGGACGGCTGATGCGGGAGGCTTTCTGAACGGCCTGGAGGCCAGCGCGGGAGAATAGACAGGAACGACAATAACGGGGAGCAATGTTGCGTATGGCGGCCTTTCGGGGCCGCCTTTTTTATGGCTTTATAGTTTTCTTTCTTTGTGGTCTGATCCCGGCATGGGCGACGCGTTTATCATTTCCGGATTATCATTTCTGACGGTTGCCGCGTTGATTCCGCTGGCATGCATGCTGGCGCGGAAAACGGGTTTTCTCGATCTTCCGGGCGGGCGAAAGAAGCATGAAGCGGCCGTGCCTCCGGTCGGCGGAATCGTTATCTTTCCCGTTTTTATATTCTCAGTTTATGCTTTGGGCGCGCCGGATAAATTTTTTTGGTTTGCCGCCGCGCTTCTCCTGTTGCTTGTGACGGGCGCTCTGGACGACAGGTTCACGGTTCCGGCATGGGTCAAGTTTGGCGTTCAGTTCATAGCGGCCTTTCTGATCGTCGTGCCGGGCGGGACGGCGGTCGAAGGGCTCGGCAATCTGATGGGGTTCGGGCCATTATGGATGGGATGGGGCGGCATTCCGTTCGCCGTTATTGCGACTGTCCTTTTGACTAACGCCGTAAATCTGATGGACGGGCTGGATGGTCTCGCGGCGGGAAAAGGCTTCATCGTATTATTCTGGATCGGCGTTTGCGCCGCGCTTGCCGACAATGCGGAGGCTGCTGCGCTTTCAGCCGCGTTCATGGCAGCGCTGGCGGGTTTCCTTGTTTATAATCTACGGCATCCGTGGAGGAAAAAGGCAAGCGTTTTTCTCGGCGACGCGGGCAGCCTTGCGCTCGGCCTGTCTCTGGCATGGTTTGTAATCCGATACTCCCAGGGCGCAAATGCCGTTATGGATCCGTTTGTCGTGGCGTGGCTGCTGGCGATTCCGATTTATGATATCTGCGGCCAGTTTGCGCGGAGGGTCAGCCAGGGGCGTCACCCGTTTGATCCCGATCACAATCATTTCCATCATCATTTCATTTATGCAGGCCTGACGCCGGGGCGGGCGACAGCGGCGATACTGGCGATCGCATTTTTGACCGGATCCATCGGCGTCGGAGGCATGCTTCTGAATCTTTCGGAATATGTCATGGGCTATGCATGGGTGGCTTTTCTTTTATTGCATATTTATATGTCGATGCGGCCGCATCGCTTCCGGCGGCTGTTGCTGCGTCTGCGCGGGCGGACGGCGGAATAATGAAAATCGTCTATCTTGTCACGGAGGATAATTATTTTTATTCGCACCGCCTGCCGATGGCGCGCGCGGCAAAGGCCGCCGGGTTTGACGATGTTGCTGTCATCACGAATGTGAAGAATCACCAGGCCCTTATAGAAAAAGAAGGGGTACGCGTTATTCCTCTCTCGCTGGATCGGCGCAGCCTCAATCCGTTCCGCGCGGCGGGTCATATTTTTCGGCTCTGGAACATTTACCGGCGCGAAAGGCCGGATCTTGTCCATCATATCGCGATGAAGCCCGTTCTTTACGGCAGCATCGCGGCGCGCGCGGCAGGGGTAAAGCGCATCGTCAATGCCTTTGCGGGCCTGGGGTACGTTTTCACGTCGCACGATTTCCGCGCGCGCTTTTTGCGCGTTATCCTGACGCCGGGTTTCATGCTTTTGCTCCGCCGCCGTAATTCGTATCTGCTTCTGCAGAACGGGGATGATCTTGCGCTCTTGCGCGAACTTCGGATGGTTCCGGAAGTGCGCGCGCGCGTCATACGCGGGTCAGGCGTGGACGCGGAGTTTTGCCGCCCGCTGCCTTATAAGAAGCCTGCTCCGGACTTTGTCTGCGTTTATGCCGGGCGGATGATCGGCATAAAGGGGCTGGATACGCTGAAGGCGGCGTTTGAAATGCTGTCTTTCCGTGCGCCGCATGCGCGGCTGTGGCTGTGTGGGGCCCCTGATTTCGCCAACCCGGGATCATGGAATGAAGAACAGTTGAGGGAATGGGAAAGGCAAGGCGGCGGGCGCATCGTTTATAAAGGCCATTGCGCGGATATGTCCGCGATATGGGCGCAGGCCCACGCTGCCATACAGGCTTCTCACGGCGGCGAGGGCGTTCCAAAGTCTTTGCTGGAAGCTGCGGCGCACGCGCGTCCGATTATTGCCACCGATGTTCCCGGAAATCGTGAAGTCGTAAAAGACGGGCGCAACGGGTTTCTTGTCAGGCCGCGGGATGCGGAATCGCTGGCCGCCGCCATCGAAAAAGCAACCTCTTTGCCGGATGATAAGCGCGCCGCAATGGGGAATGAAAGCCGCGCCTTGATTGAGAGCGGCGATATGACGGCTGCCTGCGTCGGTTTAGAAACGGAAAAGCTTTACAGGGAGATTCTCGGAACGCTATAAAATTTCACCGACGAAGGACAGCAATTGCCCTGTCCAGTCATTTATCATGAAGCTTATCATCGCGATAAATCCCGCCAGTTCCCACGGCAGGCGCAGGATGTAGGCGGCGGCGAACGCCGTAAAGAAATAGGTGTACCCGACCATGCTCAGCATGAAGGGGAACAGTTCCGCCCATGTATGGGCACCGGAAAACAACATCCACATGACTGGCAGAAAGATGACTGTAGCGGGAACGGCCAGCCAGTTGGTCGCAATGACGAACTGCCAGAAATGCTCCTTGCGGTCGATCTGCTTTACAATCCAGTAAACGCTGCCCAGGAACAGGGCCCATGTCAGGAATGTCCGTAAACTGTAAAGTAGCGCAATCGTGTTGTTCGAGGCATCCGCAAGATTCGGATGCGGATGCGCGTAAACAAGAGCCATCGCGAATGGAAACATCAGTATGGGGATGACAAAAGAGCGCACGGCCTCATTGTATGTTTTCCCAAACCGCTTGCGCGCTACGGGCATCAGGAGGGCGACTTCAAGGCTTCCCAGAAGGTTCCTTTTTATTTCTTCTTTAGTGAACAAGATGCCCCCGTTTTTCTTTTTTGTACTCTCT
>JACQIJ010000058.1 GCA_016198545.1 Pseudomonadota bacterium | reverse complement strand
CTTAAGGACTTTGAAGATAAATTCGGGGCGATGGAGGAGGAAAACGAGCGTATTTCCGAAGCTATTGGCGCATGGGCAAAGGCGGAAGAGGGGCGTGCCGTCGCTGTCAGCGAAAAGGCGAAAATTATATCCATTGTTCTCAGTACGCTTGCCGTCATTATGGCTTTGTTCATCCCCGTTTACGGGCGCGTTACTATCTTTGTGCCGCTGAACCGGATTATAGGGACGATGCTGCGCCTGTCGGAAAACAAGCTGGATACTGATGTACCGCTGCGCGACAAAAAGACGGAGATCGGCGATATCGCGCGCACCGTTCAGGTGTTCAAGGAAAATGCGCTGGAAACGGAACGTTTGCGCGCAGAGCAGAAAGCGCAGGAGGAGCGCGCGCGCGCCAGCCAGCGCAGGGCTATGTCCGATATGGCCGACAAGTTTGAAAACGACGTCGGCGGCGTCATTCGCAGCGTTACCGATACGGCAGAGGAAATGCAGAAAGCCGCTCACTCCATGGCCAACAACGCGGGCGATACCAGCTCGCAGGCAACGACGGTCGCTGCGGCGGCGGAGCAAGCTTCAGCCAATGTGCAGTCCGTTGCTTCGGCGGCGGAGGAGCTGACCGCTTCCATCAATGAAATCAGTTCGCAGGCGGGTCGTTCGTCCAAGGTCGCCGCGGAGGCGAAGCAGAAAGCCGGAGGCGCGATGGAGAAAATGAATGGGCTCAACGCCGCCGCAAAACGCGTAGGAGAGGTCGTGACGCTTATCAATGATATTGCGGAGCAAACCAACCTTCTGGCTCTGAACGCGACGATCGAGGCGGCGCGGGCGGGTGAAATGGGCAAGGGATTTGCCGTCGTTGCCAGTGAAGTGAAGAATCTCGCCACGCAGACGGCTAAGGCGACTGAGGAAATAACCGGGCAGATTACGGGGATGCAGAAATCGGCGGAAGAAACGAATTCCGCCATTTCTGAAATTACAAAAATCATTGAAACTATTGATGAAATTGCCACGCTTGTCGCCGCCGCGGTCGAAGAGCAGGGAACAACGACGACTGAAATCGCCCGCAACGTGCAGGAAGCCTCTGCCGGAACCCGTGACGTAACCGTCAATATATCGAAGGTTACAGCCGCCGCCGGAGAAACCGGGTCGTCGGCCGGGATGGTTCTGGATTCCGCGAAGGATATGGCGCATCAGGCAGCCACGCTGCGGCGCGCGGTTGAAACCTTCCTCGGAACGGTCAGGCAATAAGGAATATCAGGGTTTTGGCGTTTCCGGCGCGGGCGCCTTGCCGCTGCCTGCGCTGGTTTTCCAGTATTCCGGTCTTTCTCTTTCCGGAACGGATTCCCATCCGCGGTTCAGTACGTCCAGCTCAGGGGCCAGCCACAAGCCGTTATCCATGATTATGGCGCTGTCCAGATAAATGCGGCCGTTCTTGCCGTACAGCATCGTGGTGATGTCCCAGTGTAACGCGCTTTCGTTTCCGTTGTTGACGGTCACGGGAATCCCTCCGTATTGCGTATAGGTATAGGCCGCGCCCAGCGCGATGTGGAAGCTGCCGCCGATTTTCTCCACCAGAAGCCCATTGGCCACATGTTGCTTTAAATGTGGATTTGTGCCGATGCCGATTTCCCCGGCGTAGCGCGTGCCGTCATCGACGGAAATAATCTCAGCGAAGGCATCCCGCCCCTGCGCAGCGTCGAAATCCACAAGGCGTCCGCTTTTGAACACAAGCGTAAGGTCTTCGATAATCTGGCCATTATGCTCAAACCGCCCTTTGGCGACTATTTTTCCATTGAGGCTTGTTTTCACCGGCGCGCTGAAAACTTCCGATCCCGGCACGTTCTTGGCGATGACGCTGTTGCAGAAGGTGAATCCGTCGATGCTCATGCCGATGTCCGTGCCGTCGCTGTTGGTCATGCGCAGCGTTTTTCCGGCATTCAGGCGTTCAATCAGCCACGCCTGCGCGCGCGTGACGCGGTCCCACGGCTGGTCGCACATTTCAAAGAACAACTTGATATAGTCGTTATAAGGGATGCGGTCTATTTCCGCGTCCTTGCGCGACGGTATCTCGGTAAGAGTATAGAAAATTTCTCCCGATGATACGCGTTCCCGGAACGGCTTTATCGATTTTTTGTACAGGTTCTCCTTGTTTTGGTCCGTTACAACGGGATTCATTGGCAGACCGCCGCGCGCTACCATTGTTTTCGTCACGCGGGCAGTCTGGCGCAGGTGAGATTCTGCCAGTTTCCCGATCCCATCTTCATCGGCATGATTCAGAAGGAGGGATTCGAAGTTCTGCTCCGCAAACTTGACGGTGAACGAGATTTCCGCAGCCATGCATTTATCCGCCAGCCATTTTCCTATCTCCCTCGATCCGTCCCCCAGGGTGATCATGCCCGTATCGCCTGCCTTCGCGTTGTACAGTTTTCCTGCCAGACTGTGCTGCAGGGAAATATCGACCGGCGGCGCGCCGAAGTCTTTCCATGCGGGAATGTCGGCCGCTGCCAGGGTGGCGCGGAAGGCCGCGTCGTTTTCCAGCCCGGCATCGAATATCTGCGATACGCGTTGCACATCATGCAGGGCGGCCAGCAAATCATCCGTATCCGTGAAATCCGCGTCGCGGCGGGCGAGGGCCGCATCAAGCTCCGCGCCCCACAGACCGGGACTTGCCATTTTTTGCGACAGGGCGTCAAAAACACCCGTATAAAAACTATTTAACTGTTCGATTTTCATAGAGCAATATTCTATATTCTTTCCATGACCGAGTCAAAAAAACCGTTCAAAATCCGCTCTGATTTCCATCCTGCCGGGGATCAGCCGCAGGCTATCGGGAAGCTCTGCGCGGGCTTGCGCGAAGGGCTGGCGGATCAGACGCTGCTCGGCGTTACGGGGTCGGGGAAGACGTTCACGATGGCGCATGTGATACAGGAAATGCAACGCCCAGCCCTGATCCTCGCGCCCAACAAAACGCTGGCCGCGCAGCTGTATCAGGAGTTCAAATCCTTCTTTCCCGACAACGCGGTGGAATATTTCGTATCGTATTACGATTACTACCAGCCGGAGGCTTACGTCCCGCGCACCGATACATTCATCGAAAAAGATTCCTCCATCAATGAACAGATCGATCGCATGCGCCACGCCGCCACCCGCGCGCTGTTCGAACGGCGCGATGTCGTCATCGTTGCTTCCGTTTCCTGCATATACGGCATCGGCAGCAAAGAAGACTATCAGGCGATGGTCGTCGATCTGAAAAAGGGGGGCCGCATCGACCGCGATGAACTGATAAGGCAATTCGTCACGCTGCAATACGTGCGCAACGATATCGCGTTCGAGCGCGGGGCGTTCCGCGTACGCGGCGATACGGTGGAGCTGTTTCCGGCGCACTTCGAGGACAGGGCGTGGCGTTTTTCCCTGTTCGGCGACGAGCTGGAGGACATCACGGAATTCGATCCGCTGACCGGGCAGAACTTCATAAAAATGGACGGCGTGCGGATTTACGCCAACTCCCACTATATAACGCCCGGGCCGACGATGGCGCAGGCCATCGAACAAATCAAGCGCGACCTGAAGGAACGCCTCGCATGGTTCGAGAAGAACGGCAAATTGCTGGAGGCTCAGCGTTTGAGCCAGCGCACGCAATTCGATTTGGAAATGCTTCAGGCCGCCGGCTTCTGCTCCGGGATTGAAAATTACTCGCGCTATCTGACCGGGCGGAAAGCAGGAGAGCCGCCGCCGACACTGATAGAATACCTGCCGAAAGACGCCATCATGTTCCTGGATGAAAGCCATGTCATGGTTCCGCAGCTGCGCGGCATGTATAACGGCGACCGCGCGCGCAAACTCACGTTATCCGATTACGGCTTCCGCCTGCCGTCGGCGATGGACAACCGCCCGCTGAAGTTCGAGGAATGGGATAAACTCCGCCCGCAGACAGTCTTCGTTTCCGCCACGCCCGGCGAATGGGAAATTGAATGCGCGGGCGGCATTAGCGCGGAACAGGTCGTGCGCCCCACGGGCCTCGTCGATCCGCCCGTGGAGATCCGTCCGACCCAGCATCAGGTCGATGATTTGATGGCCGAAGCCAAAAAAGTCGTAGCGGCAGGCGGGCGGCTGCTGGTGACGACGCTGACCAAGAAAATGGCGGAAGATCTGACCGAATATCTTGCTGAAAACGGGCTGAAGGTGCGCTACATGCACTCCGACGTGGAGACGCTGGAACGCATCGAAATCATCCGTGACCTGCGGCTCGGCGCATTCGATATCCTTGTGGGCATCAACCTTCTGCGCGAAGGTCTCGATATTCCCGAATGCCAGCGCGTGATGATTTTGGATGCGGATAAGGAAGGTTATTTACGCTCCAAAACATCGCTCATTCAGACCATCGGCCGCGCCGCGCGGAACGTGGACGCGAAGGCGGTGCTGTACGCCGATAAGGTTACCGGAAGCATGAAGGCCGCTATCGATGAAACCGGCCGCCGCCGCGAAAAACAGATGAAATACAACGCCGAAAACGGCATCACGCCCGAAAGCGTGAAGAAGGCCATCGGCGACGCGCTGTCCAGCGATTACGACCGCGCCGACCGCGTCAACATCCCGAAGGTTGTGGGCCTCTCCGACCGCGAACAGGCCGTGCTCGAAACCTCCGAAGGTCTGCGCAAGTACGTCGAAAAACTGCGGAAGAAAATGGTGGAGGCGGCCGGAAACCTCGAATTCGAAACGGCCGCGAAGCTGCGTGACGAAATCAAAAAACTCGAATCCGCCGACCTTGGCATCTAGATACTGTCATTCCAAGGAGGCGGAGCCGACGCGGCAATCCGAAAAGCCGCAAGAAAAGACTGGATTTCTTTACATCCTTACGGATGCCCGCAATGACGATTGCAGCTCCGCTTCTCCGCGTAAAAACTTCCTCACCCCGTCTTATCCCCGAATCCGCACAAATCGCGTACGATGCATTCCGCGCATTTCGGCTTGCGCGCGACGCATGTATATCGCCCGTGCAGGATCAGCCAGTGATGCGCGTGCCGCCTGAATTCCTCGGGCACGCGCTTTTCCAGTTCAAGCTCGACTTTCTCCGGCGTCGGCGCGTGGGCGAGGCCGGTGCGGTTCGCCACGCGGAAAATGTGCGTATCCACGGCGATCGTGTCCTGCCCGAACGCGATGTTGAGAACCACATTGGCCGTTTTGCGCCCCACGCCCGGCAGCTTGATGAGTTCATCGCGGCTTTGCGGCACTTTGCCGCCGTGCTCTTTCACGAGGATTTCCGATAGCGCGATGATGTTCTTCGCCTTCGCGTTGAACAGGCCTATGGTCTTGATATGATCCTTCACACCATCGACGCCGATCTTTAGCACTTTCTGCGGCGTGTCTGCCGCCCTGAACAGCGCGGGCGTGGCCTTGTTAACGCCCTTGTCCGTCGCCTGCGCCGACAGCACGACGGCAACCAGAAGCGTATAGGGGTTTGTATAGTAAAGCTCGCCCTTTGGCTCCGGGTTTGCGGCGCGCAGGCGGCTGAAAAATTCGTGAATGTCTTTCTTCTTCATTATGAACGCTAGGGCAGGAACTGTTCCTTCAGGATCCGTTCCTCCAGGTTATGGCCGGGATCGAACAGAAGGGTCACCGACACTTGCCGGGATTCGCGAATATCGACCTGCGTCACGTCGCGCACTTCGGTGGAATCGGCGGTTGCGCTGACGGGGCGCTTGGCGCTTTCCAGTATTTCAAAGCGCGTTTCCACCCCGTGGGGCAGCAACGCTCCGCGCCAGCGGCGGGGCCGGAACGCGCTGATCGGCGTCAGGGCCAGGACGTTCGCGCTCAAGGGGATAATCGGCCCGTGCGCGGAGAGGTTATAGGCCGTGCTGCCTGCCGGGGTGGCCAGAAGAATGCCGTCGCAGATAAGTTCAGGCATGCGCTCGATTCCGTCTATGGCGATACCGATTTTCGCGGCGTGGCGCGTCTGGCGCAGAAGCGACACTTCGTTGAATGCCAGCGCCTCGACCGTTTTTCCGTCCTTCGTCTTCGCCGTCATGCGCAGCGGATGTAGCTCCACGCTGTGCGCCTGCTTCAGCAGCGCCGGCAGGTCGCCTTCGCGGAACGGGTTGAGAAGGAACCCGACCGATCCACGGTTCATGCCGTAAAAAGGTTTTTTCAGCGCATGATATTTATGCAGGGCTTCCAGAAGCGTGCCGTCCCCGCCCAGCGCGATGATGACATCCGCCTTCTCCGGCGCGGTTTGTTTGCATGCTTTTTCCAGCGTGGCCAGTGCTTCGCACGCCTCATCCGTGTCCGCTGCATGGAAATGGATTTTCGGCGTGCCCGTCGTCATGATGCCTGCGCCCACCCTTGCGGGTTTTTGAGGTACGATTCCACTTCGGCCAGCGTGGCGGCATCGAAATATTTTCCTGCCCGTGCAGCTTCAAGAACGTCCCACCACGTGCATAGAGCATGGAGCTTCAGGCCCGTTGCCTTCATGTTCTGATCACTTGCCGGGAATATACCGTAGTGGAAGATCACGAAGGCGTGCTCCACTACCGCGCCGGCATCGCGCAGCGCATCGACAAAAACCTTCTTGCTGCCGCCGTCCGTCTGCAGGTCCTCGACAAGAACGACCTTGCGTTCCTCTTCGTCCATGCATCCTTCTATCTGCGCCATACGGCCGAAGCCTTTCGGTTTTTTGCGTACGTACAGCATCGGAAGATTCAGGCGTTCGCTGATGAACGCGGCGTAAGGGATTCCGGCCGTCTCCCCGCCCGCGACAAAATCCAGATGGCCGCATTCACGGCTTATCATTTCCGCCGCGGCGTCCATCAGGGTTTTCCGCGCCTCGGGGAAGGAAATCAGGCGGCGGCAATCGACATAGACCGGCCCTTTGCGCCCCGACGTATAGGTGAACGGCTCTCTTGCGTTGAAAAGCACGGACCGCGTGTCCAGAAGGATGCGCGCGGCTTCCTGCGATACGGCGGAACAGGGCATTTCCTCAATCTCCCCCTAAATTAAGTTGATTTCCTGCCGGAAAGACTAGGCTTTGCGGCTTCTGTGCACAAGAAACAAAATTATTCTTGACATAAAGCATAAAGACATGTTATTTCAATTAACATAATAAAAATGCAGCTTAATTATGCAGCATCGCAATACAGCAGGAAAACAGGAGGGAACGGCTATGGGCATGGAATTTGACATGGAACGGGGCGAGTGGAAATATTTACCGGAAAACCCCGGGCCTGGACATATCGAAGGGGCGGAAACGGCTGCCGTCATATCTTTTTCCGACCGCAAAAACGACTTGCGCAAATTCGAACGCGGTTTGTCCCGCCGCGCGGGCAAGGCGTCCGTCATAAGCCTGATGCAATGGCGCAATGAGATCGCCTGTCGTGAGGCGATGCGTAACGTGCACTTTATTGGCTTGCCCAGATAATCCGGCCTATCCAGGAAATTTCATTGTCGTTCAGCGTTGTTTCGCTGCCGTTGCCCGTGATGGGGCGCAGCGTTGTCTGGCCGCCCGACTGCCGCACCAGTTCGGCAGTAAAGGCTTTGCCGCTGCGCATGGCACACACGATGCGGTCGCCGCGCCGCAATGTCGCTGACGGAGAAAGAACGATGATATCGCTGTCGCGATAGACGGGCGCATAATCTCCGCCGTGTATTTCAAGGGCGAAGCAGTCAGGTCCGCTTCCTCCGAATCCCTCAAGTTCGGCTTTTTTCCAGCCTTTGCCGGCAGGCATTCCTTTTTCATCGAGAATGCCGGGCTGTCCGGCTTTTGCAATCTCGATAAGAGGCAGGGTCTTTCCCTTGCCGCCATCCGCCATACTGAAAAACTCGCTCATCGTCATGCCGGTAACCGCCAGGATTTTGGCGATGCTTTCCGTCGATGGCCAGCGCGGCTTGCCGTCGGCGCTGATGCGCTTGCTTTTGTTGAAGCTTGTAGGGTCGAGGCCTGCCTTTTTTGCAAGGCCGGATGGCGAATAACCGAATGTGTCGGCCAGCCTGTCTATCGCGTTCCAGATGTCCTCATGAGCATACATAGGACTATAGTCCCATCAAATCATACGATGGTAAATAAGAAAAAAATCCTATTTTCCTCTTGACGTGAGGAAAATAATCCTAGATAAAGAAATCAGTGACGGCCGAAGTGCGTCCAAATTCAAAAATAGCAGCGGAGGATATCGCATGTCATCTATGGACAAATACGCCATAAGGACTGAAAGCGCTAATGCCGTGCCTTTCGGCAGCGCGCAGGAGGCCTGGTTCTGGTTCATTCATGCGCAGGCCGCCCGCAATGACGGCGCGCGCTTTGCGCTGGGCGCGGGCATAATATCCCGCCCGTGCGAACCCGTCGATATACTGAAGATACTCAATCGTTTGCATCGGCAGCGCCGTCTGCTGATGGATCACTTTCTTGTGCTGCGCCATTACGGGCTGCGCCTGATGCCGCCGGATCCGTCCCGCGTCAAGGAAATGCGGGCGCATAAATTATGGACGGAAGCTCTGAAATGTCTTGAAGATATATTCATCCGCAAAGGCATCGTGCAGGCGCCGCCCGGGTTTATGGAGGAGGCAGCCGAATGAGCGATTCCGCATCCAGTCAGAAAGCCTGGGTCGTATTTAGCGGCAAGGCGGACATGCCGTGGCTGACGGCCCTGCGTCCCGGTTTTCACCATTGCTTCGTCCTTCTGTATGACGGGGTCTGCTGGCTTACGGTCGATCCGATGCTGCACCATATGGAGGTGCTGGCGCATCATGTTCCGGCGTCCTTCGATCTGCCGGGATGGCTTCAAAGTCGCGGTAACACTGTACTTCCAGCAGTTATAGATCGCAGCCGCACGCGCCCCGCGCCCTGGCGGCCATTTACCTGCGTGGAAGCGGTAAAGCGCCTTCTCGGCATACATGCGCGTTCTGTTTTTACGCCCTGGCAACTTTACAAATATCTGAACAAGAAAAAAGGAGAATAATCATGGGAAGTCTTGCTTCGCGACCGAAAGCTCCTGCCGTGCGGCAGCAGCCGTTTGTCATTACCGTTCCGGCGCCCGTATCTGCGCCTGCCGCGGCGCAACCCGTCCCGGTTTCGGGATCTTCTTCCGGAAACAATATGCCGGAAGAAGGAAATGAGGCGGCGGCGCAGGCGCAAGTGCGCGGCGCGGGGCTCCTAAGCCGCAAGCGCGGATCGCTCAGCACGGTACTGACCGGTTTCCGCGGCGTATTGAACGACAGCGGGACAGCTTCGCAGCGTAAAACCCTTTTGGGAGAATAAATATGAAATTATCGGTTATGAATGACGAGGGGCCGGATCATGCCGCCGCTCTGGGTGAGGTCATGCGCCGCTTTTCGATGGCGCAGGCGCGCCGTGCGAACTGGGAAAGCTTATGGCGCGAAGCGTATGAATATGCGCTGCCGCAGCGCAACGGATTTTCCGGGGCGCAGCCCGGAGGCCGCCAGACGGACAGGCTTTATGACGCCACCGCTCTCGATGCGTCGGACCAACTGGCCGCGAGCCTTTTGGGCAATCTGACGCCGCCGTGGACGCAGTGGTTCGGCTTCAAGCCGGGGCCGGATCTCAGCCCGCGCGAGGCGGAGGCCTTGGCGCCGGTTTTGGAAAAGGCGGCCAAGACCGTTCAGGCGCATTTCGACCGATCCAATTTTATCGTGGAGATACACCAGTGCTATCTGGATCTTGTTGTCGGCGGAACGGCTGCGCTGTATCTGGAGGAATCGGATCCGGGCGCATTTTCCGCCTTCCGTTTTTCCGCAGTCCCCTTAAGCCAGATTGCGCTGGAGGAAGGGACGGACGGATTCCTGAACGGCGGGTACAGGCTGATGAATCTGACACTGCCGCAATTGCGCACCCGTTATCCGATGGCTGAATTGCCGCCGAACATCATAAAGGATGGCGAAAAGGATTCGCAGCGGCGGTTTTCCGTGCTGGAGGCGCTTCTGCCCGATGAAATGGGCGCTTTTTCCTTCAAGGCCTGCCTGACCGAAGGCGGCGCGCCGCACCTTCTGCGCGTGGGCTGTTTCGTCGATTCGCCGCTGATTGCTTTCCGCTGGCTGAAGTCGCCGGGCGAGATTTACGGACGCTCTCCCGTGATGAAGGCGCTGCCGGATATAAAGACGGCCAACAAGGTCGTTGAACTTATTCTTAAAAATGCATCCATAGCCGTTACGGGCATATGGCAAGCTGATGACGACGGCGTCCTGAACCTGGCGAACATTGAACTGAAACCGGGTTCCATCATTCCGAAGGCCGTAGGATCGAAAGGCCTGACGCCGCTGGAAATGCCGGGGCGTTTCGATATTTCGCAGATCGTTCTGGAAGATTTGCGCGGGCGTATACGCCATGCGCTTCTGGCCGACAGGCTGGGCCCCGTCACGGGGCCGCGCATGACGGCGACCGAAGTTCTGGAGCGTTCGGCGGAAATGGCTCTGCTGCTGGGCGCGACATACGGACGCCTTCAGTCCGAACTTATGACGCCGCTTATCAAGCGCGCCTTCGCGATCCTGAGGCGGCGCGGCGAAGTGCCGGACATATCACTGGATGGACGGCTGGTCGAACTTGATTATCGCGCGCCGCTGGCCCGCGCGCAGGGGCAGCGCAGCGTGCAAAGCACTCTGTCGTGGATACAGTCCGTACTTGCTATGGGGCCGGAAGCGGCGGCGGCCATCAATATTCCTGCCGCCGCGCGCTTTCTGGGCAATGCGCTGGGCGTGCCCAGCGACCTGATACGGAACGAACTTCCCCCCATCCCAACAGAAATGGAGAATGAAAATGTCATTAAAGAAAACAATCCGGAATCTGATCCGGCCGAAAAAAGGGCCGGCGTTTGAAATTCCGGAGCCGTCCCGCATGGATTTGCGCGCCATAGAGCAGACATTCGCCCGCCTCTTTTCGACGGAGGACGGGAAAAAGGTTCTGAGCCATCTGGCAGGCATTACGTTTATGCGCGCCGCCGCAGTGGACGCGGCGGATGAGACGCTGCGTCATCTGGAGGGGCAGCGCGCCCTGATGGCGACGATCATGCGCCTGACCGAGCGCGGCAGACAGTAATTTTTACACCTCAACCAAAGGAGAAAGACAATGCACGAACAAGTTCAGACGATAAAAATTGAAAACAACGGCGTCCCTGAAAAATTCATCGATTCGGAAACGGGCGCGGTGCGCCTTGACGCGCTGGTCGGTTCCTATATGGCGCTGGAAAGAAAGCTGGCGGGCATGATGCCGCGCCCGGACAGCGACGAGGCGCGCCGCGCGGCGTTCACATGCCTGGGATGTCCGGAATCGCCGGACGGTTATGAAATCGATGTCAGCCACGGCCTGTTTGCCGTGGATCCTGACGTGAACACGCGTCTTCATGCCAAGGGCCTGACGGCGGATCAGGTGCAGGAAGTTTACAATTTGGCCGCGGAAAAGCTGGTTCCCGCCATTCTTGAAATGACGCAGGAATTCGCGGCAGAGCACGAGGTTGAAAGGCTTGTCGCCGCGTTCGGCGGGCCGGAAAAATGGACGGAAATGTCGCGCCAGCTTCTGGCGTTCGGCAAAAAGAACCTGCCGAAGGGCGTTCTGGAATCCCTTTCGTCGTCATTCGAAGGCGTCATGGCCCTGTATCGGATGATGAAGGGGCAGGATCCGGATTTGTCCATCCGCCAGTCCGAGCAGCCGGCCGGGCTTACGGAAGCCGACCTGCGCGGCATGATGCGCGACCCGCGCTATTTCCGCGAACGCGATCCCGCATTTGTCGCCAGGGTGACGGAAGGGTTCAGGCAGATCTACGGAGAATGATTGGAGCATCGTAACAAAACGAGATGCAGGCATGGGGATTTTTCTCTTTTCGCTCTCCTCCGCGCCTGCATTTTCCTTCCGTTGGCGTAAGCGCTTTTACCGTCCGCAAAATCAAAGGAAACAGAAAACATGAGGAATACGCCTGTACCGGGCCGCAAGCCCGCGATTCTGAACGGAGTCCCTGATGAGGAAGTAAAAAACATGATCAGGGGCTTCGAAGAGGATGTTCCATATTTTTATAAGGACACGGCAGGAAATGTCACCATAGGAACCGGGAAACTTGTTCCTTCTGCTGAAGATGCTAGAAAGCTGCCACTCAAAGTATATGGTCAAGGCAACAAAGCGATGAGGGAAGCGTTACCACAGGAAAAGGAGCATGCTTATTTTACTATCGGGAAGATGCCGTATGGTAAAGATATAAGGCATACGCAATTTGCGCCGGAGCGGATACCCGGCATGCCTAATTTAAGGCTAGATAGCACTGACATGGATGCTTTTCTGGAGCAATCTTTGAGGGAGAGCGCGAGTGAGTTAAGGCGAAAATTCTCTGATTTTGAGGATATACCGAAATCAGCGCAAAAAGAACTTTTGGATATGCAGTATAATTTGGGAGGCCATAAGTTTCGCGAACGCTATATAGATAACGATGGCGTTGAAAAAGGCTGGCCCAAACTTTTTAGATCAGTAAAGAAAAGGGATTGGGATGCAGAAGCGCAGGAGTCGAACAGAATGGGTATTCATGAAACTAGGAATGCTGAAATTAGAAAAATGCTTGTTGATGCCAAAAACCAGTGAATGGCTTATTGCGAAAAATAGGGAGTACGCAAGCTGAATTCGCACCAATCTCTGTTTATGCTTTCCGGAGAGATGCTGCTTTTCAGGAATTCTTCGGGGGTCAGGTGACAGGCATTTTCATGGTAAGTCAGTCGGTGGCCGCCACTAATTTTGTCTGATACATCAATCTTTGCATATGGATAGTAATATTCCGAAGGCTTCAGCGTCTCCCGCCTGAGGGCGAGATAGACGGTGTTGCCTTCGACGCTGAGTATTTTATATTCATCGCGCATCGTGAGTTCTCCGCCGGGATCGTGAACACGGTGTTCAATGATGCCGCCGGGAAGGATACGCATGCCGACATCGGCGCGGCGCGGGTCTTTTGACGTATCCCACCAGCCGAGAAACCGGTCCGGCATTTGCCGCTTCGCTGCGCATCCGCATAGAAGAAGGAGCACGGCGAAGGGAATAAAACGCAAAAGTTTCATAAGGGATTCAGGTCAGACGGCCTGGGAGTTCGCAAATTCGCGGGCGACGCTGTCGTCAATAATTTGCTGGAAGGCACGGCTGATTGATTTGCTCAGCGGTTCGAACGCGATGGCAACCTTGCGGTAGCCTTTGCGAACGATATGGCCGCGATGCGACACGTCAATGATTGAGTTGCGAAGCTTGAATTTGATTGTGAATTCGAGCGATTGTTCAACGCCGAACATGCGGTCGTCGGCGGCGATAAGAATGCCGCCAGGGCTCCAGTTTTCGACCGGGTAGGCCTGACCGTTCACGACGGCAACGCAGCGATCGCCCTCGCGGCGCGGATGCCGCCGTTGGGTCGATGGAGCGTCGTTGCCGGATTTCCGGCGCAATGCAGTCACGATTTTACCAAACATCATCAAGCTCCTTTGTCCCTGTCCGCCTTCATAATTCAAGTAGGCGTGGCCTTTTGAAGCCATAATGTCATGAAGGGGTAAAAAAAACAAACTATAGATTAGGTTATTAGGT
>JACQIJ010000063.1 GCA_016198545.1 Pseudomonadota bacterium | reverse complement strand
TTCTCGACGCAGATGACGCCTTCATGCGATGCCTTATGCGCCAGCCACGGCGGGCCGGTGACATCGCCGATGGCGTAAATTCCCGCCTCGCCCGTGCGCAGATATTCATCAGTCACGATATGGCCGCGATCGACCTTCACGCCCTTGACGGTTTCAAGGCCGATATTCTCGGTATTGCCCGCAATGCCGACGGCCATGATGACGCGGTCGACCGCGATTTTCTCCGTCTTTCCGCCCGCGTCGACATGACAGGTGACGTTATCCGCGCCCTTATCCAGCTTCACGACCTTTGCGCCGGTCATGATTTTCATGCCCTGCTTTTCAAACTGCTTGCGGGCGTGGACGGAAATTTCTTCATCCTCCACCGGAAGGATGCAATCCATGATTTCTACAACGGTCACCGCCGCGCCCATATTCAGATAGAAGCTGGCGAATTCGATGCCAATCGCGCCCGAACCGACGACCAGCAGCGACTGCGGCATCGCCTCCGGCACCATCGCTTCCTTGTAAGTCCAGACCAGCTTGCCGTCCGGCTCCAGCCCCGGCAGCGTCCTCGCCCGCGCACCGGTGGCAATGATGATATGCGGCGTGGTTAGCGTATCCGCGCCAACAACGACTTTTCCTTTGCCGGCCAGCTTGCCCATGCCATTGAAGACGGTAACCTTGTTTTTCTTCAGCAAATGGCCGATGCCGCCGGAAAGCTGCTTCGCCACACCGCGCGAGCGCTCGATGATTTTCTTGAAGTCGAAGGAATATTTCTCGATGTTAAATCCATACTGCTCCACATGCTTCAGAAGGTGGTTGATCTCGCTCGACCGCAACAGTGCCTTCGTCGGGATGCAGCCCCAGTTCAGGCAGATGCCGCCGAGATGCTGCGATTCAACCAGCGCAACCTTCATGCCCAGTTGCGAAGCGCGGATTGCAGCCACGTAACCGCCCGGCCCGCCGCCGATAACGATGATGTCGAATTTCTGTCCGGTCATTTCAGAGCAACATGCTTACAGGGTTTTCGATGTATTGCTTCAGGACTTTCAGATATTCCGCACCGACCGCGCCATCCACCGCGCGGTGATCGACCGACAGCGTACAGGTCATGAAATTCCCGACCTTGATCGCGCCGCCGTCAACGAACGGTTTTTCCTCGCCCGCGCCGACGGCAAGGATGCAGGCCTGCGGCGGGTTGATGATCGCGCCGAACTCCTTGACCCCGTACATGCCGAGGTTGGAAACGGTGAAAGTTCCGCCCTGAAACTCCTCCGGTTTTAATTTTCCTTCGCGCGCACGACCCGCCAGTTCCTTCACTTCCTCGGAAATCCGGCACAATCCCTTGTCCTGCGCGCCCTTCACGATCGGTGTAATCAGGCCATTCGGCGTCGAAACCGCCACGGATATATCGGCGTCGAGATATTGCAGGATCGCGTCGTCCGTCCACGACACGTTCGCCGCCGGATAGGCCATCAGCGCATTGGCGCAGGCCTTTATGACGAAATCGTTGACCGAAAGCTTGTACGCCCCCTTCGCCGCGTCGTTGATCTGCGCGCGCGCGTCCATCAGCGCGTCGATGCGGCATTCGACGGTCAGGTAAAAATGCGGCACCGTCTGCTTGGATTCGACCAGCCGCTTCGCGGTGATTTTCTTGATGTTGTTGTTCGGAATTTCAGTATAGGCCATGCCGAAGGCGTTGGCCTTTACCCCCTCACCCCGCTTCGTTTCACTCAGCAGCCTTCTTCCCTGGGGAAAGGACGGGCGCGCATTGGCGGAGCCGGCTGACGGATTTTGAATATCCGATTTCACGATGCGCCCGCGCGGGCCGCTGCCCTTGACGGAAGCGAGATCAATCCCCTTCTCCGCCGCGATCCGGCGGGCGAGAGGGGAAGCCAAAATTCTTTTTTGTGCCGTTGTAATCATAAATCAATCCTGCGAACAATTCCTGTAAGAGCTGACATTCAGATTTGCCTGATACCCTTTCTGCATAAGGGCCGTTGCGAACCCCGCGGCATCCTCTGTTGAGGAAAGTTGAAAATTCACGTTTCCGTTTGCCTGATAAGATCCGCCGGCGCAATTTCCGCCTTCACAGCAGGTTACCCCGCCGCCAGAGCTGTAAACATTGTAACTGTAATTCTGTATCATCGGCTTTTTGATCTTCGCCGCCTCAGCAAGAGCCATCACTTCATCTATTTTTTTATCCAGAACGGATTTCACATTGCTTACATCAACCGCAAGATTGTTGAAGCTGATATTGACGTAGGCATCGTCCTTCATGGGGCAATCGCCGGCATCCGCCGCCTTCCTGTCGGCAAAAGCAGGAAAAATAGCCGCAGCTATCAATCCTGCCGCCATTAATAAAATAAAAAGAATCTTTCTCATTTGTAGCAAATCTCCTTTACCGCCTGCACGATGTGTTCGACCTGCGGCAGGGCCAGTTTCTCAAGGTTCGCTGCATAGGGCAGCGGCACATCCGCCGAACACACGCGCTTCACCGGCGCATCGAGGTAATCAAACGCATGCTCCATGCACAGCGCGACGATCTCCGCCCCCACGCCCGCGAACGGCCAGCTTTCGGCGGCCATAACGATGCGGTTGGTTTTCTTCACGCTCTCAATCACCGTCCAGCGGTCGAGAGGACGGATCGTGCGCAGGTTGACGACCTCCGCGCTGATCCCTTCGCCCTCCAGAATCTTCGCGGCCTCCAGCGCCTTTCCGACCATAATCGAATAGGAAACGATGGTGACGTCCGTTCCCGCGCGCTCGATTTTCGCGCGGCCCAGCGGGATAACGAAATCGTCGTTCGCAGGAACGTCGAAGCTGCTGCCGTACATCAATTCGTTTTCAAGACAGACGACCGGGTTCGGGTCGCGGATCGCGGCCTTGATCAAACCTTTCGCATCCGCGCCCGACCACGGCGCGATGACTTTCAATCCGGGTACGTGCGCGTACCAGCTGGCATAATCCTGGCTATGCTGCGCGCCCACGCGGGATGCCGCGCCGTTCGGACCGCGGAACACGACGGGGCACCCCATCTGCCCGCCCGCCATATATAACGTCTTGGCAGCGGAGTTGATGATGTGGTCTATCGCCTGCATCGCGAAATTCATCGTCATGAACTCGACAACGGGCTTCAGCCCGTTATAGGCAGCACCAACGCCAACGCCCGCGAAACCGTATTCGGTGATCGGCGTATCGATCACGCGCTCCGGTCCGAATTCATCCAGCATGCCCTGCGATACCTTGTAGGCGCCGTTATACTCGGCCACTTCCTCGCCTATCAGGAAAACGTTTTTATCGCGGCGCATCTCCTCGGACATGCCGACGCGCAAGGCCTCCCGCACCGTCATAGTCACGACGTTGCCGGAAAATTTCGATTCATCGAACGGCGGCGGCTCGATCAGCACGCCCTGCGCGTAAAGGATGTCGCGGTTGTCGATGTGTTTGCCGGCTGGCTGGGTGGCATCGGTCGGCTGGCTGTAGTTTTGCACAGGGACGAATTCAGCCGGTTTCGATGCCGCTGCCTTTGGCGCGCTGCCGGCGGCAGATTTCACATCCGATGCGCTCTCCCCCTCCTCCAGTAGAACCGCGATCACCGCATTGACCACAACGTTTTCAGCACCTTCTGCGACAATAATCTTGCCGATCGTGCCTTCATCGACGACCTCGACCTCCATCGTCGCCTTGTCGGTTTCGATTTCGGCGATGACGTCGCCGGGTTTCACGGCATCGCCTTCTTTCTTCAGCCATTTAGCCAGCTTGCCCTCGGTCATCGTGGGCGACAGTGCAGGCATTAAAATATCAATCGGCATAGCAGGTTTCCTTGTAACGAAGATTCGAAGCTACGAAGTTCATTTCATACACAGTCTTTTATAGTCATTCTCAATAAGCACCCTGCACTTTCCACGGGTCATGCCCGCGCAGGCAAGCATCTGGCTTGCGATTGAAAACATTGCGCTTCCGGCTTGCCAGCCCCCCGCCCAAGGCGGGGGTGACGATCGTCCGGCAAATCTTTATACTTATTCAACACTATCTTCGCTGCTTCGCGCCTTCGTTACAAATCACTCACCCGTCTCCACCAGCACATCTGTCCACAACTCACCCGCGTCCGGCTCCGGCGATTCCTGCGCAAACTGGGCGGCATCGCCGACGATTTCCTTGATTTCCTTCTCGATGGATTTCAATTCGTCTTCCTTCACGCCCGCGCCGTCCAGCAGCTTTCTCAGCCGCTCGATCGGGTCCTGCTCGGTACGCATTCTCTCGACTTCTTCCTTGCTGCGGTATTTGCCGGGGTCGGACATCGAATGGCCGCGGTAGCGGTACGTCATCATTTCAAGGATATATGGCCCATTGCCGCCGCGCACATAATCGAGCGCCTGCCGCGCCGCATTGCGCACCGCGAACACGTCCATGCCGTCCACCTGCTCGCCGGGGATGCCCCAGCCCATGCCGCGCGCGTACAATTCCCCCGCCGCGTGGCGCGCCGTGCTGGTGCCCATGCCGTACTTGTTGTTCTCGATAATATAGAGCACCGGCAGCTTCCACAGCGCCGCCATGTTGTAGGCCTCATAAACCTGCCCCTGATTGGCGGATCCGTCGCCCATATAAGTCACCGCGACGCCGCCATCGTTCTTGTATTTATGCGCGAAGGCCAGGCCGGTGCCGATTGGCACCTGCGCCCCGACGATACCGTGGCCGCCGAAGAAATTCGTTTCCTTGCTGAACATGTGCATGGAACCGCCTTTGCCGCGCGAATAGCCGCCCTTGCGCCCGGTCAGTTCCGCCATCACGCCCTTCGGTTCCATACCGCAGGCCAGCATATGCCCGTGGTCGCGGTAGGCGGTGATGACGCTGTCCACTTTCTCCTGCACCGACTGCACGCCGGTGACGACCGCTTCCTGCCCGATATAAAGATGGCAGAAACCGCCGATCAGTCCCATGCCGTAAAGCTGCCCGGCCTTTTCCTCAAACCGGCGGATCAACAGCATGTCGCGGTAGAATTGCTTCATCTCCGCAGGCGTCGGATCCGGCGCGCTGTTGGACACAGTGCGCAGGTTTGGTTTCTTGCTGTCGGATGCTCCTTTTTTGGCCACGGCCGCCATTCCTCCTGAAAGCTAAAAGCGGCTCATTATTTCAGGATTATCAGAATGTTGCAAAGGGTTTCTTATTGGATAAGAACCGTCTCATCCGGCCGAACATAGCCAAGCACATAGCGCGCGCGTTCTTCGAGCATATCAGGATCGAGGCTGCCGGGGCGCATTCTGATCACACGTCCTTCAAGAACCGCGCGCTGGCCATGCAGCTGATCATATTCTTTTGAAAGCTTTGCCGTGGATTTTTCCAAAGCCATCAGCCGCCAAATGCTGCGCTCCCCGAAGCAGGCATGATAGGAAAAATAAAGACCCAGGCAAAATCCGAGCACTGTCAACAGGTTGCGACGAATCGTATAACGTTGGGTTATAAGTTTCCTCATACCCACATAGAATCACAACCGATTCGCCGAATCAAGAAAAAAACGTAATAGAGTCAATAGTTTACATGAGAACATTCAGGGAACGATACAAGCTAAGTGATTCAAAAGATTCGATAAAATCGCAACCCAAAACAGCCCCGTCATTGCGAGGAGCATCAGCGACGAAGCAATCCAGAAAAATATCAAAAATAAGACTGGATTGCTTCGCTCCCGATGGTCGCTCGCAATGACGGGGTAACCTTAAATCCCCTTCCTGTCCTTTACCGGCCTTTCGCGCAGAACGCGCACGCGGGCGGCGCCCCATATCGCAGCGGGATCCGTATCGAACATCAGGGCCGGGTCGTAATCGACAACATCCCATGCCCCTCTGAGCATTTCATAATTTAGTTGTAGAAATGTCCAGCCGGCATAACCGGCGACAATGCGTTCCTCTCCGCCCTCCCACCTGTTAATGACGGGTCCGTTCGGTCCGTTGCCAATGACTGTTGATGTATCAGGATAACCAACCGGGCCGCCGTAATATGCTTTGCGCCCGTTCGTGCCCTCCGGGAAGGCCTCCGCCATCCGTTCTTCATCCAGCGGCTTGTTGATGATGTAGCCATAGGCATGAAACAGGTCGTGTTCTACGATATAGACGACGCTTTCCTGAAACGGCCCGACAGCCATCTTCGGCGAAACGACGAGAAATTTTCCTGTATTGCCCTTGTACAACCCACCCATGCTGGGCAATGCCACAAGGAAAACGCCCAGCAGAAGGTACATCCTTGCGCTGCGTGGGGTCAACCTCATACGATCCTACCCGCTTTTATGCGGCCACCTTGCGCTTTTTTGCCGCAGCCGCCGCTGCCGGTTTCATCCGCAGGACCGAACGCCCGGCATATTCCGCCTGCGGGCCCAACTGTTCCTCGATGCGCATGAGCTGGTTGTATTTCGCCGTCCGGTCGGAGCGCGACAGACTGCCCGTTTTGATCTGCCCGGCGTTCACGGCCACGGCGATGTCGGCGATGGTCGTATCTTCCGTTTCGCCGGAGCGGTGCGACAGGATTACGCCGAATCCCGCCTTCTGCGCCATCCGCACAGTTTCAAGCGTTTCGGTCAGCGTGCCGATCTGGTTGACCTTCACGAGGATCGCGTTGCCTGCGCCCTTCTCGATGCCGCGCGCCAGGCGTTTTGAATTCGTAACGAACAGGTCGTCACCAACCAGTTGCGTCTTCCTGCCCAACGCGTCGGTCAGCGCAACCCACCCCTCCCAGTCGTCCTCGGCCATGCCGTCCTCAATGGAAACGATGGGATAGGATTTGCATAGTTCCTCATAGTATTTCACCATCTGGTCGGACGACAACGTCTTTCCCTCGCCTTCCATGCGGTATTTGCCATTCTTGTAGAATTCCGTCGACGCCGAATCGAGCGCCAGCACGACGTCCTCGCCCGGCGCATAACCCGCAGTCTCGATCGACTTCATGATGAAATCCAGCGCCTGCTTCGACGATTTGACAGCCGGGGCAAAACCGCCTTCGTCGCCGACATTGGTATTCAGCCCCGCATTCGATAGCTCCTTTTTCAGCGCATGAAACACTTCCGCGCCGCACCGTATGGCTTCCGCGAAGTCAGGCGCGCCTACGGGCATGATCATGAATTCCTGGATATCCACCGGGTTGTCGGCATGCGCGCCGCCGTTGATGATATTCATCATCGGCGTCGGCAGAACGTGCGAATATGCCCCGCCCAGATAGCGATACAGTGGCTCGCCCTGCTCCTGCGCCATCGCGCGGGCGGCGGCCAGCGACACGCCGAGGATGGCGTTTGCGCCCAGCTTACCCTTGTTTTCCGTGCCGTCCAGCTCGCACATCAGGCGGTCAATTAGAATTTGCTCTGAGGCCTCGAGTCCGGTCAGCGCCTCCGTTATCGGGCCGTTGACGTTCTCCACGGCCTTCAAAACGCCCTTGCCGTTGTATTTCTTCTTATCGCCGTCGCGCAGCTCCACCGCCTCGTGCGCACCCGTAGATGCCCCTGATGGAACGGCGGCGCGGCCAAACGCACCGCTTTCCAGCATCACATCAACTTCCAGAGCCGGATTGCCCCTGCTGTCCAGTATCTGCCGTCCGGCTACATCAGCTATCGCGCTCATATGCTCTCCTTTGCTATCCTGTCTATTTCTACCATAGACTCTAAAATCCCCTCAAGCGTGTCCAGCCGCACCATGTTCGGGCCGTCGGACGGCGCGTTGTCAGGATCCTGATGCACTTCCATGAACACCGACGCGACTACGCCCGTCGCCACCGCCGCGCGCGCCAGATAGGGAACCATCGCACGGTCGCCGCCGGTGCTGGTGCCCTTCCCGCCCGGCTGCTGCACCGAATGGGTAGCGTCGAACACGACCGGATATCCCGTCTCCGCCATCTGCGGCAGAGCGCGCATGTCGTTGACCAGCGTGTTGTAACCGAATGAAACCCCGCGCTCGCACAACATCACATTCTCATTGCCCGTGCTGGCGATTTTTGCGGCGACGTTCTTCATATCCCACGGAGCGAGGAACTGCCCCTTCTTCACATTGATTGCCTTCCCTGTTTCCCCCGCAGCCAACAGCAAATCCGTCTGCCGGCACAAGAAAGCGGGTATCTGGAGCACATCTACTGCCTCGGCTACGGCGGCGCATTGCTCCGGCGCATGCACATCGGTGATGACCGGCACGCCAAACTCCTTGCGGATTTCTTCAAATATCTTCAGGGATTTGTCCAGCCCCATGCCCCGCGCGCCCTTGAGGGAAGTACGGTTTGCCTTGTCGAACGACGACTTGTATATGAGCCCGATGCCCAGCTTATCGGTGATGGTCTTGATGCCCTTGCACACCATAAAGGCATGCTCCCGCGATTCCAGCACGCATGGCCCCGCGATCAGCGCGAAGGGTCTGTTGTTGGCTACTTCGATATTGACGACTCTTACCGTTTTCATGGTGATATTGATAGGGTACACCTAGGAAAATACCAACTCTATTTTATTTAATGTGCGCATTTTGCGATATGTTAAATTTTTTCTTGAAAACATCATGCAATTGATGATAGAGTTCTGGAAAATTCAAGGAAATTTAAGTAAAAACAATAAGTTAATGAGGGGAAACGCAATGGAGGGCAAAGCTGGTTTAGATATGATTAGGCTCAGGATTCATTGATTAAGGTAAAACGTAACGATGGCCGCGATGGAGAACCGCGACTACTGGACCAACGAACGTAAACCTTCCTAAACCAGCCGCCCCTGCTTCACCGCCGCATCAATGAAGGACACGAACAGCGGGTGCGGATCAAACGGTTTTGATTTCAGCTCGGGATGGTACTGCACGCCGATGAACCACGGGTGATCTTCGTATTCCACAATTTCCGGCAGCGTGCCGTCGGGCGACATGCCGGAAAAAATCAGCCCGTTACTCTCCAGCGCGTCACGGAAATTGATGTTCACTTCGTAGCGGTGGCGGTGTCGCTCGCTGATATCGCTCGCACTGTAAATTTCCGCCACGCGGCTGCCCTTTTTCAGGCGCGCGGGATAGGCACCCAGCCGCATCGTGCCGCCCATATTGCCGTTGGCGGCACGTTTTTCTTTCGAATCGCCGCGCTGCCATTCGGTCATCATGCCGATGACGGCATTATCGCACGGGCCAAACTCGGTCGAATTGGCGCGATCATACCCGCACAGGTTCCGCGCCGCCTCGATGACGGCCATCTGCATGCCAAAGCAAATTCCGAAATAGGGCACCTTGCGCTCGCGCGCGAACTGCGCTGCGCGGATTTTTCCTTCCGCCCCGCGTTCCCCGAAGCCGCCGGGAACGAGGATGCCGTTGATGCTATGCAGGTAATCTGCCGGGTTTTCCTTCTCGAACACAGTCGACTCGATGAACCGGATATCCACATGTACGTTGTTCGCAATGCCGCCATGCGTCAGCGCTTCATTCAAGGATTTATAACTGTCAGCCAGATTCGTATACTTGCCGACGACGGCAATTTTCACTTCTCCTTCCGGCTCCTTGATGCGGTGGACGATATCCTGCCACGTTTTCAGATCCGGCTTCTTCGCATTCATGCCGAAGCAATCCAGGACCTGCGAATCCAGTCCCGCCGCATGGTATGTCAGCGGCACTTCATATATCGTCGAAACATCCAGCGCAGGAATGACTTTGTTCTCATCGATATTGCAAAACAGCGCGATCTTGCGCAACTCCTCTTCCGCGATCTGGCGGTCGGCGCGGCAGAGCAGGATGCGCGGCCTGATCCCCGCACTCATCAATTCCTTCACCGAGTGCTGCGTCGGCTTGGTCTTCAATTCCCCCGCCGCCGGAATGTAAGGCAGCAGCGTGACATGCACAAACAGCGCCTTCTGCTCGCCCACCTCATTTCCGAACTGGCGGATCGCCTCCAGGAACGGCAGACTCTCGATATCGCCCACCGTGCCGCCGATCTCGCACAGCACGAAGTCGGCGGATCCTTCCTTGCGGCGGATGAAGGCCTTGATCTCGTCGGTGATGTGGGGGATGACCTGCACCGTCGCGCCGAGATATTCGCCCCGGCGCTCCTTCCCCAGAACATTGGTATAGATGCGGCCTGTCGTGATGTTATCGTCCTGCGTCGCCGGGCGGCCGGTGAAGCGTTCATAGTGGCCGAGATCGAGATCTGTTTCCGCGCCGTCATCGGTAACGAAGACCTCGCCATGCTGGAACGGACTCATCGTGCCGGGATCGACGTTCAGGTAGGGATCGAGCTTGCAGAGACGGACGCTGTATCCCCGCGCCTGCAACAATGCCCCAAGCGCGGCGGAAGCGAGGCCTTTCCCCAACGAGGAAACCACGCCGCCGGTAATGAATATATAACGTGTCACATATTACTCCGATACAGGCGCCGCCGGAGGAGCCCCTTGCGGAGCAGGTTTTTCTTCTTCAACCACCTTTTCGGCTGCTGCGGGTACGGGCTTGTCCAGTTCGTCCATGATGCTGCCCTGCTTGCTATGCCCGCCGGCAAGAATGGCCAGAATAAGGCTTGTCGTAAAAAAGCATGCGGCGCAGATAGCTGTCATGCGCGTCAGAGCGTTCGCCGTGCCTTGCGCGGACGCCAGCGCGCCGAGACCGCCGCCGGAGCCGATGCCAAGGCCACCACCTTCCGAGCGTTGCAGCAGCACAAGGCCAATAATTGCCAATGCCAGGACAAGGTGAATGATCAGAAATACTTCTTCCATTACTTCAACCCTTTACGCAGCGCGAGCGATGCCTAAAAACTGATCCGCCTTCAGGCTTGCTCCGCCGATCAGGCCGCCATCCACGTTTTCAGCCGCGAACAGCTCGCCTGCATTCTCCGCTTTCACGGAACCGCCGTACAAGATACGCATTTGCGCGGAATCTGCAAGGAAATCCTTGAGTTTTTCCCGTATAAACCGATGCATC
The DNA here is from genome assembly GCA_016198545.1 of Pseudomonadota bacterium. Classification (GTDB taxonomy): domain Bacteria; phylum Pseudomonadota; class Alphaproteobacteria; order Micavibrionales; family Micavibrionaceae; genus JACQIJ01. Next base: position 64 of record JACQIJ010000063.1, on the reverse strand, counting down.
AGCCTCACATCCTCCGGGGTAGCTGTTTTCCCGGTTCCGATAGCCCATACCGGCTCATAAGCGA